>NZ_BBOC01000033.1:0-53398 GCF_001485335.1 Type-D symbiont of Plautia stali
GGTGCACTCCGCATCGAAATACATCAGCGGCCACAGCGATGTGGTAGCGGGTTTGGTGATCGCCAGCCAGCAGCACATCAACAACATCGCCCGTCACATCAGCCCATTCCTGGGAGGAAAACTCTCTGCCCATGAAGCCTCGCTGCTGATGCGCGGTCTGCGCACGCTGCCCATACGCATGAAACACCACCATCAAAGCGGTATGGCGCTGGCCGAGCAGTTACACGCCCATCCGCAAGTCACGGCGGTGTGTCATCCGGGACTCCAGCCACAGCCCTGGTCCACGCTGCGCGGGTACAGCGGCTTGTTTGCTTTCGAAGTCACTGAGCAGATCGATATCCCGGCCTTTTGCAACGCCCTCCAGCTGTTCCATATGGGCGTCAGCTGGGGTGGATTTGAAAGTCTGGTGATGCCAGCCATCTCAGTCATCAACCAGGCCAGTGAATTCAACTCTGCTGTCGATTTTGGCGTCTCTCCACGTTTGATCCGCATCTCGATTGGATTAGAAGAGACCGACGACCTGTGGGCCGACCTGCAACAGGCCCTTGCTACCGCCACGCGTGCGTAAACACCTCCAGGAGAATCTGCAATGACAACCCGTTTCGCTTTAAAAGCACTGGTTTTAGCCGTTGGATTGGGTTCAGCGTTCAGCAGTATGGCTGCAAAACTCACCGTGGTTGAGGTGATCACCAGCCCGCCGCGCACTGAACTGCTGCAGAAAATGCTGGATGAATACAAAACAGAACATCCTGGAACCGAGATTGAGTTGATATCGCTGCCGTGGGGTCAGGCATTCGAAAAACTGGGCACCATGCTGCAAAGCGGGCAAGTGCCCGATGTAGTGGAAATGCCTGACACCTGGCAAGGGCTCTACGCCAGCAACAATATGCTGGTGGATCTCGAACCTCGGCTTAAAAGCTGGGATGGCACGGCGCAGTTAACCGACAAAACCCTGGCGATGGCGCGTGCCGCCAACGGTAAAGCCACCATGGTGCCTTACGGCTTCTATCTGCGTGCCCTGTTCTGGAATAAAAAACTGTTCCAGCAGGCCGGTTTAAGCGAGCCGCCGAAAACCATGGACGAGTTCGCCAGCGATGCCAAGCGCATCAGCCAACTTGGTAACGGTATCAGCGGCTACTGTATGCGCGGCGGTGTCGGTGGCACTAATGCCTGGATGATGTTTATGGCGGCCATGAATGGCTCACCGGACTTCTTCGACAAAGCAGGCAACAGCACCCTGACCCAACCCGGCGCACTCAAGGGCGCGCAGTTGCTGGTGGACATGTATAAGCAAGGTGGCGCACCGAAAGACAGCGTGAACTGGGGCTTTAACGAGATCGTTTCCGGCTTCTATTCCGGTAAATGCGCGATGCTGGATCAGGACCCTGACGCATTAATTGCGATCAAAAACAGCATGGCCGCTGATGATTTTGCTGTCGCGCCGATGCCGGTCGGGCCTTCGGGTAAAGCCTTCCCCACCATTGGCTACACCGGCTGGGCGATGTTTAAACAGGGCAAACAACAAGATCTCGCCTGGCCGCTGATCACCTTCCTGAGTAACAAAACCAATAACCTGGCGTGGGCGAAATTCGTCGGCACATTACCAATCTACAAAGGCGCCGAACAGGACCCGTTCTACCAGACACCGCAGTTTGCTGGCTGGTTCAAGGAACTAAACGATCCCAACTATGTGCCACTGACCATGCCGACCCACCTGAAGGGCTGGGGTTATTTCAACTCCGTGATCGTCAAGGAGAGCAGCCAGGAAACCTTGTTAGGTGAAAACGACACGGAAGACATGGTGAAAGACTGGGCAAAATACCTCACTAAAGAGCAGAAAAGCTGGCTCGCCACGCAATAATTTAACGCAGCGCGGAGAACAATGATGATGCTTGAAACTTCACTGCCCGCCAGCTCTCCGCGCCCGCGCTATGCGCGCTGGCTGCGGCTGGCTGAACCCTGGTTTTATCTCTCACCAGGCTTACTGCTGATCGCCCTGTTTATCTTTGTTCCGATGGCGATCGGTATCTCATATGCGTTCCAGAGCATGAACCTGCTCAATCCGATGGATTCCGGTTGGGTCGGCTGGGACAACTTTGCTGAGATGTTTGATGACCGGCACTTCTTTAAGGCGCTTGGGCACACGCTTAACTGGACGCTCAGTTCCCTACTGCTGCAATTCCTTTTCGGCCTCGCCCTGGCCTTGCTGCTCAATCGCGAATTTCGTTTTCGTCGCTGGGTACAGGCGCTGGTGTTTTACCCTGGGCAGTACCCGCCTTCCTCTCGGGTCTGACGTGGTCATGGCTGCTCAACCCGGTGGTGGGTCCGCTGCCACAATGGCTGAGTGACCTGGGATTGCTCAGTGAGCCTTATAACATTCTCTCCGATCCCCAACTGGCCATGTGGGGGCCGATCATCGCTAACGTGTGGTTTGGCATCCCGTTCTTTGCCATCACGCTGCTGGCGGCGTTGCAATCCATCCCGAAAGACCTGTATGAAGCCGCCTCGATAGACGGTGCCAGCGGCTGGCAGCAGTTCTGCCGCGTCACACTGCCGTTCCTGGCGCCAATGATCGCCATCACCGTGATGTTGCGTACCATCTGGATTGCGAATTTCGCCGATCTGATTGTAGTGATGACCGACGGCGGCCCCGCAGGATCGACCTCGATTCTCTCCAGCTACATCTTTACCACCGCCTACCGCAAACTTGACTTTGGTTATGCCTCGGCGATGGCGGTATTCCTGTTGCTGCTGATGACCTGTTACGCGCTGGTATTGCTGCGTATCCGCCATCAACTGCTGAAATAAGGAGAGCCTATGAAATTGTTACCGCTGATCGGACATCGCTTCAGTATCGCGTTGTACTTACTGTTCGCGCTGTTTCCATTGTACTGGATCATCAAAATCTCGGTGACCCCGGATCAGCTGCTGTTTAGCCAGGGCGTCACGTTGTGGCCGAAAGGCTTTACGCTCGGTCATTTCCAGAAAGTGCTGACTGACAGTGATTTCCCGACGTTTTTCAGTAACAGCCTGATCGTCTCTTTTAGCACCGCATTGCTTACCACCTTGATTGCCACCGGCGCAGGCTACGCGTTCTCACGTTTTCAATTTCGCGGCAAAGTGGTAATGGCGGCACTGTTGCTGTTTACCCAAATGTTCCCGCTGGTCATGATCATCGCCCCCATTTATCGCGTGATGGCCCCGCTGGGGCTCACCAACAGTCTGTTGGGCCTGATCCTGATCTACACCGCGTTCAACGTGCCGTTTGCCACCTTTTTGATGCAGTCATTTTTTGATGCTATCCCCAAAGACCTCGAAGAGTCGGCGATGCTGGAGGGCTGTACTCGTTTTCAGGCGCTGTATCGCGTTTTAGTGCCGCTCACACTGCCGGGCATGGCCGCTACGCTGGGGTTTGTCTTTACCGCGGCATGGAGCGAGTTGCTGTTCTCGCTAATGCTAATCAACAAAAACGAAGTGATGACCTTCCCGGTGGGACTGCTCAGCTTCGTCTCTAAGTTTGCCGTTTCCTGGGGCGAGATGATGGCAGCAGCGGTGATGGCACTGATTCCCGCCTGTCTGTTCTTTGCCTTTATTCAACGTTATCTGGTTCAGGGTCTCACCGCTGGCGCGGTTAAGGGGTAATACATGGCAGAAATTACACTGGCGCAGATCGACAAACGCTACGGCAATGTTGAAGTGCTGCGCGATATCAACCTGACCATCAACGACGGCGAGTTCGTGGTGCTGGTAGGGCCGTCCGGCTGTGGCAAATCGACGCTGCTGCGTACCATCGCCGGATTAGAATTGGCGAGTGGCGGCGATATCCGCATCGGCAAACAGCTGATGAACGATGTTGCGCCCAAGGATCGTGATATCTCGATGGTGTTTCAGAGCTATGCGCTCTATCCGCACCTCACCGTGGCGCGCAATATGGGCTTCAGCCTGGAGATTCAAAAGCGTCCACGCGCAGAGATAGAAGAGAAAGTGAAACGCGCAGCGGATATTCTGAATTTGACGCATCTACTGGATCGTCGACCAAAAGAGCTGTCTGGCGGGCAGCGTCAGCGTGTGGCGATGGGCCGTGCCATTGTGCGTCAGCCGCAGGTGTTTCTGTTTGATGAGCCCCTTTCCAACCTGGATGCTCAGTTGCGCGGCAAGATGCGCGTGGAGATTAAACGTCTGCACCAGCAAATGAACAACACCATCGTGTATGTCACACACGACCAGGTCGAAGCAATGACATTGGCCGACCGCATCGTGGTGCTTAATCATGGTGTGATTCAGCAGGTGGGTACACCGTTAGAACTCTACGACACGCCGACCAATAAGTTTGTCGCCAGCTTTATCGGATCGCCCTCTATGAACTTTATCAACGGCGTGGTCAGTCGCGATGGGGTGCGCATCAGTGACAACACCTGTCTGCCTGCTAATCCCGCATGGGCCGTTCAGCAGGATGGCCGTGAAGTGATTTACGGTATCCGCCCTGAAAACATCGCTCTGGCTGCAGCGGACGCGGCTCACGCCTTATCGCTTGAAGTGTCGCTGGTCGAACCCACCGGCTTATCTGAGTTGATTCATGGCACGATCCACGGCCATGACGTGATGCTGTTTACCACCCAGCGTTCCGGTGCTGCACCCGGCGATATTATCCCGGTGGAAATGGATTATTCACGCGCCATGCTGTTTGACGCCGCGTCGCAAAAGCGTTTGTAGTTCTTGCGCGTTGCGATGTGCGCAACACGGTGTTGCCGGGTTACGTTTACCTGTTGTGCCCGGCAGATGGTAGTTTTGATGCTATGGCATTTCGCCACAGTGACAGATAAAGGAACCCTATGAGCATCATCAACCCCGCCGGTTTAAAAGCGCGTAGCTATTACAATCACGTGAAAATTCGGCCTGGCACGCCGGTGTTTCCTACCGGCCAGGTCGCCTGGGATGCCGAAGGTAATGTGGTGGGCATCGGTGATATGCAGCAGCAGGTTGAGCAGGTTTACGCCAATATTGATCTGCTCCTGGAGGGGTTAGGCGCGCAACGTGACTGGATTGTGCGCACCACGACTTACGTCACTGATTTAGCGCTGGTGCCACACATCCATCCAGTGCGGCAACGTTTTTTTGCCGGACTGGAATTGCCCGCCAGTACGCTGTTTCAGATTTCAGCACTGGCCGAACCGGAACTGTTGCTGGAGATTGATGTGGTGATTATGGTTCCGTAACACTGATGGGGGCTTTAATCCTGGTGCGCATCAATGCGCACCCTAAAAAACCGCGCCGATCGTCGCAGGGTTGCCATTTATGGCGACCAACAGCGTTGAAGGGGCGGCCATCACGCCGCCCGCTGCCGCTACAATTCACTCAGCTGATGAAACCCGCGATCGAGATACACCAACGGACGTGCATCGGCATTAGGATGCATTACGCCCGTCACTTCACCGAGGAAAATCGCGTGGGTATGCCAGTCAACGATGTTGGCCACGCGGCACGAAAACGCCACCAGCGCGTCGGCTGCCATCGGTGAACCTTGCGCATCATCCTGCCATTGCCCGGAGGCAAAACGTTCATCACGACGTGCCGAGTTGCTGAAAACATCGACCAGTTCTAGCGCTTCTGCCGCCAATACGTTGACGCAAAAATGGCCACTCTTCGCAATCATCTCAAACATCGAAGCGCTGCGATTGACGCATACCAACAGTGTTGGCGGTTCCGCACTGACAGAGGTCACTGCCGTGGCAATCATTCCGCCAGGCAGCTGATTGAAGCGTGTAGTAATCAGGCAAACGCCAGCGGCGAGCTGGCGCATTCCGCCACGATAAGCATCGGCAACAGAGGGTAAAACCAGAGCGTCTGTCATCATGCCCCCTCGCTAAAGGAACGAGCAATCCGCCCTTCAATCGGATGATGAGGATCAACCGGTCCGAGGGTAGAGCTTTTGCCGGGTGAGACTAAGCGATCGCAAAACACCTCATCATCCTCTGTCCAGGGACACTCCAGCGCAGCAAGGCCATCTTGCCACTGCTCGAAAGTGCGCGGCCCTACTAACGTGCTGGTCACGAGATGATTGCGCATCACCCATTGCTGCGCGAAATGCGCTGGTTTACGTCCGGTACGTTCGGCATAGGCTGCCAGCTCACTCGCCACCTGCAAGGATTCCGGTCGCCATTCGGCTTCCATCATGCGGGGGTCGGCGCGTCCCGCGCGGCTGTTGCTATCCGGAGCGGCGCCAACCGCGTACTTCCCGGTCAGAATGCCGCGTGCTAACGGGCTGTAGCAGACGGCGCCTGCGCCGAAATACGCGGCGGACGGCAACACTTCCACCTCGGCTTCGCGGTTCACCAGGTTATACAGTGGCTGGGTGGCAACCGGCCCGCAGATGCCCGCTTCCCGTGCCAAATGCACGGTCTCCGCTAAGCGCCAGGCTTTGAAATTGGACACCGCAAAGTATCCGATCTTACCCTCTCGAATCAGGTCAGCGAAGGCTAAGACCATCTCTTCCAGCGGTGCGGCGAAATCGGCTTTGTGCATATAGAGCACGTCGATGTAATCGGTGCCGAGCCGTGCTAATGAGCCATGTACCGCTTCACGGATCCATTTGCGCGACATGCCGCGTTGATTCGGCCCATCACCCATTGGGTTGCCGACTTTGGTCGCCAGCACCCAACTGTCACGATCGGTGGCGATCGCCCGGCCGACCACGCGCTCAGATTCACCCTTGTTGTACATATCGGCGGTATCGATAAAGTTGACGCCACTGGCGCGGGCGTCCGCAATGATGCGCTGTGAAGTGGCTTCATCCGTGGCCCCACCAAACATCATGGTGCCAAGGCAGATTTCAGAGACCTTCAGCCCACTGCGCCCGAGATAACGGTATTGCATGCAAACATCCTCAGTGCGATTAAAGTCAGCTATTTATTGCGGGATCACGGCGGTAGTGGCGATCTCCACCAGGAACTCTGGGCGTACCATCTCCAGCTTCACGCAGAAACGCGCTGGCAAAATGGTCGGGAAATAGCTCACGTAGATTTCGTTGAATTTGTGGTAATCGTCGAGGTCGCGCAGGAAAATTTGATTCATCACCACGTGATCCATACTGCTGCCAGCTGACTCCAGCACCACTTTGATGCTGTCGAGCACGCGACGGGTTTGCACTTCAATGTCGCCAATACCCACAAGGCTGCCATCCACCGGATCGGTAGAAAGCATCCCGGCGACGTAAACATGGTTGCCGGCTTTTACGCCCCAGTTGAGGTGGTTAAGCCCTGTGGCGGTTTTCCCGATAATCCAGCCTTCCGGATTGATTGCCTGATTCATCTTCTTCTCCTGATTATTGAAATGATTAACTTCTGGAACCGCGTAAGAAAGGCCGCCCGAGATCAGCAGGCGCTGCGCCTGCTTTACCCATCATCACCCAGGCAATCAGCGCCACGGCAAACGGCATCGCCATTAACAGTGATGGCGCGATATTCACGCCGATGTACTGCCCCTGGAACTGCAAGGCTTCGAGCAGGCCAAGTACAATCGCCACCAGCAGCACGCGCAGCGGCATCCAGCGCGCAAAGATCGTGATTGCAATCGCCAGATAGCCACGCCCGGCCGTCATGTTGTCAACGAAGGTGCCACCCGAAGCCACGATGCACAGATAGGCTCCGCCTAATCCGGCCATCACGCCGGTGAACAAGGTGGCGCTAAAGCGGATACTTAGCACGGAGTGACCGGCTGCATCGGCGGCCATGGCGTTCTCACCCACAGCACGGATCAATAAACCCGCGCGGGTGAAGCGCAACAGCGCCCAGAGCGCCACCGCGACCAGTACCGCGATGTAGAACACCGGGCTTTGAGAAAACAGTGCACGACCCACCACCGGTAAATCTGACAGCCCCGGCAACTTCATCATGGAAACAGCCCGCATCGATCCCGCTGGTGGCGCGCCACTCAGCCACAGCTGACGCATCAACGAAGTCACGCCAATGGCAAACAGGTTAAAACCAATGCCCATGACTATTTGATTGGCGCGCGCCAGTACCGTGCCCAGTGCCAGCAGCAGTGCAGCCAGGCAGCCCCCTGCCATGCCGGTCAGCAGCGCGATAATCGGTGAACCGCTGAACATTAATCCCAGTGCGGAAGACGCAGCCCCGAACAACATCAAGCCTTCCAGTCCGATGGTAAAAACCCCTGCGCGCTCAGAAATAGTTTCGCCCAACGCCGCCAGTAACACCGGGACGCAGAGACGTAATCCCCCCGCCAGAAACAGCGCCAGGGTTACAGTGTTGAATTCCATACCGGCCTCCCTTTCACCAGCATCACGCCGCTCAATACCGCCAGAATCAAAATCGGCATGCCGCCCAGCACATCAGCCAGTGCTGCCGGAATCGAGAAGGTGCTCTGCAATGCCAGCGCTGCGCTATTGATTGCGCCAAAATAGAACGAGACGATCACTGCGCCGAACGGCTGTAGCCCAGCCAAAAACGACACCGCCAGTCCTTCGAATCCCAGCCCGGATGAGAAGCCGTCAATCAGTCGATACTGCACGCCAAGCACTTCAAAGGTCCCAGCCAACCCACTGACCGCGCCGGAAATCGCCATGCTGGTCAGCACGGTTTTCGTCGCCGATTGGCCCTGCAACCGGACAAAACGGGGGCTTTGTCCGCTGGCACGTAACCGAAGACCAAACGCGGTGTGGTTCAGCATCACCCATACGGCCAAGGCAATCAGCAGTGCCAGAAACACCCCAGCGTGCAGACGCGTGCCCTCAATCACCTGCTGGAACACGCCATCCGTGGGGATCTGCGCAGACATATTGAAATTGGAGCCCACTGGACGCATCGGCCCTTGCACCAGATATTTCAGCGTGTAGATGGCGATAAAGTTCATCATTAGCGTCACGATGATTTCATCTACGCCGCGCCACACTTTCAGTAAGGCTGGGATGGCGCCCCATATTGCCCCGCATAGCGCACCACTCAGAATGGCCAGCGGCAACAGCAAAGGACCGGCATCGCCAAAAGCCAAAAACGGCAACATGGCACCGATAGCTCCCATTTGCAGCTGCCCCTCACCGCCGAGATTGAACATCCCGCCACGGATGGCAATTAAAGCCCCGAGCGCCACTAACAGACGCGGCGTCATAAATACCAGCGTATCGGAGAGCGCACGCACCGAACCTAATGCGCCCTCAAAGGCGGTGCTGATCGCGGCTTGCAGCGGCACGCCAAGCGCGGCGATCAGCGCCAGGCCGAGGATCAGCGATCCTATAAAGGCGGTGAGCGTGACCCACAGCGAACGTGATGCGCTGAGCTGGATTAGCCAGCGACGCAAGCCCGCGCGGGTTTCCGTCAGTGCGGCCATAGATTCAGACATGTACTCCTCCTGCAGCCTTTACTGGCTCGCTGCGACCAGAAGTCATCAGCGTGCCAATCCGTTCAATGTTCATCGCCTCGCCGGTGACTTCACCGGTAATGCGCCCCCCGTTCATCACCACAATGCGATCGGACACACGAATCAGTTCTTCGATATTGGAAGAGATGATCAAAACTGTGGTACCTGCGTCCGCAGCCTCTGCCAGTCGCATCAGCACGGCTTCAGCCGCTGCGATATCCAGCCCGCGCGTCGGCTGATACACCACGATGATCGAGGCCGACTGCGCCATGGCTCGTGCCACCACAATTTTCTGTTGATTACCGCCTGACAATGAACGCGCCGGACTGGCGTGAGAGTGGGTGCGAATATCGGATTGGTCGATCATCTCGTTGGCACGAACGGCAATCGCCGCGTGATTGAGCAAACCAAAACGGCGATAAGCACCCTGCATAATGTCGGGATAAAGCAGGTTATGTGACACCGGCAGATCCAGTGATAGACCTTCGTGATGACGGTCCTGCGGTACCAGTGCCAACGTGATTTGAGCATGGCTGCGTTGGACCTCACCGCTCTCTGGTTGCTGCTCTCCCGCCAGCACGGCAAACAACTCGCTCTGCCCATTGCCTTCAACGCCCGCGACGCCAATCACTTCGCCTGCATTTAGCGTCAGGTTGATATCCTGCAAGCCGGGAGAGCCGTTGCCTGGCCGCTGATGGACTGACAACAACTGCAGTTGCGCTTCGCCCGCCGCACGCTGTGCCCCGAGCCGCGTGCCGCTGCTGACTGCACGGCCAACAATCATCTCGACTAATTGCGCTGCTGAACTGTCTGCTGTCATCCCACTACCGCTGTTTTTACCCCGGCGTAAGATGGTGTAACGGTCGGCATTGGCCAGTACCTCATCCACGTTATGGGTGACCACTGCAACGGCAGTCCCCTTATCACTGATGCGGCGCAGCGTGACGTAGAGATCGCGGATCTCCGAGGGTGTGAGAATGGTGGACGGCTCATCCAGCAGCAGCACTCGGGTGTCGTTTACCAGCGCCTTGAGGATCTCGACCCTTTGCTGCAATGCCAGCGGCAAATGACCGACGATGGCAGTGGGATCCAGTTCAACGCCGTAACGCTGCATAAAGGCACGAATATCAGCGTGACGGCGTAACTTTTTCCGCTGTTCACCGCGCGCTACCAGCGCCAGGTTTTCGGCGACGGTAAAAGGTGCCACCAGTTTGAAATGCTGATGCACCATCCCGATACCGTTGGCGATAGCATCGGCGGGCCGACGATGGAGCACTTGTCGCCCGCCCATCAGCACGCCGCCTTCGCTCGGTTCGTGCACGCCATACAGAATGTTCATTAAAGTGGATTTACCCGCCCCGTTCTCACCCAGCAACGCGTGAATTTCTCCGGGATAGAGTGACAGCGACACTTTTTCCAGCGCCACGAAACCGTTGGCATAACGCTTCGAGACATGGTCGAGTTCAATGAGCGGGTCAGTCATCGGTTACTCCTCAATCTTGACCTTGCCAGACTTGAGGTCAGCAATGACCTGGAACACTTTGTCCTGCACCGATTTATCAACATGGGCAAACGGCGTCGACAGCGTCCAACCTTGCGTAGACAGATTTTCGGTGATGATGCGATTGCCTAACTGGTGATCGGCATAGTGCTTGCCGATGTCCGCGTAGGATTTATCAAAGTTCATCACCGTTGAGGTCATGATGGAGTTCGGGAAGGATTTGGATTGATCGGTATAAGAACCGATGGTCAGCACGCCCTCTTCATCCGCGGCCTGTTGAATGCCCGCATCGGCGGTATCAGCAGACGGGATAACAAAATCAGCACCGCGCGCAATCGCCCCGGTGGCAATCTCTTTGGCGCGCGCCACATCGGTAAAGGAGCCGACATAAGCGGAATCAACCTGCACTTTCGGGTTCACATAGGCCGCGCCTTTCTTAATAAACTGCACGGTACGCTCAGCGGAAGGAATCGGCTCACCGCTGATCACCGCGATATGACCGGATTTACTGGCGCTGGCCGCCAGTGCGCCAAGTACGAACCCGTATTCGTCCCAGTCCACAGACCATGCAGAGTAGTTCGGCAAGTTAGCGGTAGAGCCTTCATAGGAGTAGAGCACGAACTGGGTATTTGGGAATGATGGTGCCACTTCTTTAATCGCGGCCGAATAGCCGGAAGAGTGGGCAATAATCAGTTTCACGCCATCAGAAGCGAGTTGGCGCAGCACCGAAGGCGCAGCTTCATAGGTGGTGTGCTCCAGATAACTTGGTGCAAAACCCTCTTTGTTTGCCATGGACTTGAAAGCCGCATAGCCCGCCATATCCCATGAGCCCTGCGTCACCGTTTGGGTGAATAACGCCGCCACACGCGGTTTGCTTTCGTCTGCCTGAACAGTGTTGCTGGCGAATACCGCCGCCACCGCTAACGCTACCATCATCTTTATTTTCATCGTTCGACTCCCGGCAAAGTAATTAAGGTTGATTGCAGAAGCGCTTTTAATAGCGCCCTTAGGATGCGTTTAATGATTTTTGATATGCCCGCGCGTGGGTGTTCACGCCGTGATGCTCCAGCACTTCCAGCACCTCAGTGCCGACGATGCGCAGGTCATCGATAAAGTCCGGCACAATCACGGTGACGCCATCCAGTTGCGCACCTTTAACGATCGCCGCCAGCTTGTTGCCGATGGTTTCAGCCGATCCCACCAGCGCCGCGCGCGTCATGGAATTGCGCTGCTCACCCTGTGAAACAAAGCGTTGCGCCATGGTGTTTTGTTTAAAGCTCTTATCACCGGAGTATTCGCGGGTCTGATTGTCCAGCGCGATGGTGTCAACGCCTGCGTCATACAACGCCACACGCTCACGCGCTTCGGCATCGGTAGCGCCCGGCACGATGGTGAATAAGCCGTAGGTTTTGAAATCGGGTTTACCCTGTTGCATCGCCAACTCTTTGGCGCGCAGCCCGGTTTTAATGAAGTCATCATGATCTGAACCGAGCATAAAGCTGCCGGTGCAGTGCTCCATGGTGAACAGGAAGCCGCGATCCGAGGCTCCCGCACAGATGATGGGTGGAGCAGACTTAGGTTTCGGATTCGACATGCAATCCGTGAGCTGATAGTGCTTGCCCTGATGATCAACCCGATCTTCACTCCACAAGCGTTTCAGCACCGTCAACCACTCGGCGGCCAGCTCGTAGCGTTCTGCGTGATCGAGATCCATCCACAATCCCATCTGGCCCTGATCGGTAGGATTCGAACCGGAAACAATGTTGAGGCCAAAACGCCCGTTGGAGATCTGATCCAGCACCGCGGTCATTTTTGCCACCACCGCCGGGTGAAACACCATGGTGTGCACCGTGCCCCAGACGCCAATCCGGCTGGTGGCTTCGGCCAGGCCCGCCATGGTAGTCAGGCTTTCTAACGTAACATCCCAGTGACGTGATGGACCGCCGTAGCCGCGCCATTTCGCCATCGATAACGCAAAATCGAATCCGAGCTGTTCCGCCAGAATCGTCACCTGTTTGTTGTAGTCATAGGTTGCTGGCAACTGAGGGCTGGTCGTGGAGGTGATCCAGCCGCCATTACCTACCGGCAAAAACACACCGAACTCGACATTGCGATTTTCACAACTGCTCATCAAGACGCTCCTTAATTCATGACGCTGACGCGTAAATGCCCGCGATAAACTCGCGTGTGATTTGGTTAAACAGATCGGTTTCGGTCTCTGAAAAGCTGTGGCCACCGTGCGGCACGATTTTCAGTTCGGCGTGCGGGATATTTTCCGCCAGCAAGCGCGACTGATAAGGCGGCGTCAGGATGTCGTCCTGCGCGCACAACACCAGTGTGGGCGTTTGAATTTCGGCCAGTGCCGCAGTGGCATCGTGCGCCATAATGGCGTCAATGCGGCTCAGTACTACTTCGCGAGCCGGGAAGCGCGTGGCCGAAGCCAGCAAGGCTGGCGACAGCGTAGCGGCATGGTTTTTAATGTGCTCTGGCGGATACAGGAACAGCGCACTGCCGTGCACATACTCTTCTATTGTGCTGCCGAGCAGCAGCGCACGGCGCATGCGGAAGCACCAGTTAAAATGCATATCGGATTTCGCCCAACTGGCGTATTGCACCATGCCTGCGAGCAAGTCCGGATGACGCGCTGCCAGCAACTGGCCAATTGCACCACCGGTTGAATGCCCAATCAGCACCGGGCGCGCTAACTTCAGTTCCGCTATCAGCGCCGCTAAATCTTCCACCAGGGTAGCAATGCTGTAAGGTCCGGCTGGATGGTCTGAACTGCCTGCGCCGCGTTGATCGTAAGTCACCACGGTATAGTCCTGTTTAAAAGCCTTGACCTGTGGTTGCCAGTACGCGGCCGTGCCTCCTAATCCGGAGACAAAAATAATTGCCGGACCCGTTCCTTCAATTTCGTAATGCGTTCGAATTCCGTTAGTCATTATGTCCGGCATGGCTTTCCCCTTGTTGGCGTAAACTTTTCAGGTTCTGATTGAAATTCTTCGATGGGCAATTGATACCATGCACATTGCCACCTGCTGTAATATCGAATGCAGCACACCGTGTTGCCGCTTTTAGAACACCTGAAACGCGTGAAATAACCCGGTAAATTTCCTCACTTTTTATTTCACCAATAAGGGAAAGTTATTATGAAAGAGGTGGTTAAGGCAGCTAAATATGGTTAGTTAAATTCCCGGCAAACATACTTAAGGAACTGATGCGCGGCAAAAGAGAGGGTGCGATCGCGATGGACGCATATTTCAATGTTGGCCGATTCCATCGCGTCATTATCAATCGGGATAGCACGCAACATATTCTGCTCAATCTCTCGCGCGGCAATCTGTTTGGGCCCGATGGTCAATGTGCGCCCCGCTATCGCCATGGCTTTGGTGAGTTCCAGGTTGTTGGTATTGACGATAGATTGCGGATGCAGATGCAAACTGCGCGTGACCCGGTCAAAGGTTTGCCGCATGCCAAAACTGGAAACCGGCAAGGCGATGGGATAAAAGCAGATATCTTCCAACGTGAGAGACGCGTGTTGGGCCAACGGATGTTGCGGCGAGACCAGGCACTGAATTGGTGCAGGACAGCGCTTAATCACTTCTATTCCAGGGCGGTCGCCCATATTGAACACAATGCCAATATCAATCTCGTCACGAATAATCGCTTCGATAGTGCGGTCTGACGATTCGCTATTTATTGAGAACTGTATCGCCGGGTAGTGTTCATTAAAATCGGTCATGATGCGCGGCAAAATCGCCTGTACCACCGCTTCAATCACCCATATTTTCACTTCCCCTTCACGCAGCCCTTTTAAATTCTTAATGGATTCATGGATGCGGTCGAGATCACGACACATCTTGCGCGTAAAGCGCTCCAGCATCATACCGGCGGGCGTCAAACGAATGCCGGTATTGGTTCGCTCAAGCAACATCACGCCCAGCGTGTGTTCCAGCAAGGCTATCTGCCGACTGATCGCTGAAGGCGCAACGTGCATTCGGTCTGCTGCACGCCGGATCGAGCCGGTAGCGGCCACTTCATTGAAGTATTTGTAGGTATTGAGGTTCACGGACATCTCCAGCAAAGGACGGCATTATTGCTGGAGAGGATGCAAGAGTTATTCCATTCGTTGGGGGGATGGTTTACAACGGCAACCCCGTCATCCCTTTCACTTCTTTCAACACAAACATACTCTGCATCTCTTTAATACCCGGCAGGCGGCGAATCACTGACATAGCAAATTCCGCGTAAGCATCCATATCCGCAGAAACCACCTGTAATAAGAAATCGGCATCACCACCGATGCTGTAGCAAGAAACCACCTTGTCGAGCGCCGTGACTTCTGCTTCAAACTTCCGCGCTTCGGCTTCACTGTGGCTGTCGATGGTGACTCGCACAAAGACCATCACATTCAGGCCAATCTTGCGACGATTGAGGACAGCACGATACCCCTGGATAACCTGATCCTCCTCCAGCTTACGGACTTTACGCCAGGTGGGCGATGCAGAGAGACCAATGGTATCGGCGAGTTGTTGATTGGTGATACGCGCATCCTACTGCAGGAGTTCGAGAATGTTGATATCAGTCTTGCTGAGGCTCATAGAAGGATAATCCTTCCCTGTAATGGATGATTATGGAACGGTTTATCCTTAATTGCCGATTTTTGCAATGGATTACGCAAGCACTTTTCTCTTCGGCTGAAGCATAATTTTTATCAGCTGAAACGAGCAGCCCCCAAGAAGAACTCAACGTCTCAAGGAGTGAACACATGCAATTCGATGCAAACCATCACCGCTGTACCATTGTTATCGACAACCAACTGCCTGCCGGGCTGGCGATGAATGCTGCCAGCGTGATTGGTATTAGTTTTGGCAAGTTAATCGATAATTTGGTCGGGCCAGACCAGCAAAGCGGCGACGGATTGAATTATCCCGGCGTGATATACGCGCCTCTACCAGTGTTGCTGGCCGAGGGAAACACCTTGCGCGAGCTACAAAAAACCAGTAGCGCGGATGTTGAAATCTTTGCCATGCCCTTCAGCGCACTGGCTCAATCCTGCAAAACCTATGATGAGTACGGCGAGCGTATTGCCAGCGCTCGCAGTGAAAATATTGAACTGGTGGCCATCGGTCTGATTGGGCCGAAGAAGAAAATTACCCGCCTGACGGGCAATCTAAAACTCTACCGTTAAACTGACTGTGCAGCAGCAAACCCTGCGGGGGGTTGGCCCACGTAACGGGTAAACGCCACGCTAAAGGCACTGGCCGAACGATATCCCACGCGTTCAGCCACCTCTGCCACGGCCATATTTTTACCGCGCAGCAAGTTTTTGGCCAACGCCATTCGCCAGGTGAGCAGATACATCATTGGCGCGACGCCCACCGCTTCCCGAAAGCGCACAAAGAAAGCAGAGCGTGATAGCGCAGCGGCTTTCGCCAGTTGGGCAACCGTCCAGGCATGCGCCGGATTGGCGTGCATTTCGCGGATAGCCGATGCCAGGCGTTCATCCGCTAAGCCACGCATCACGCCGGGGCAGGCGTTGCAGAGTGGCATCGATCGCAGCGCCTCTATCAGCAGCAGTTCCAGCAAGCGCTCTAACACCACATGCCGTGCAGGGCGCTGGGCGCGGCACTCATCCATCACCAGTTCTACCAAAGTGGCGAGACGTGATTCACCGCGAATATGCATAAACTGAGGCAATAACGAGACGATCAACCCCGCATCGGGCGCAGCAAACTGGCAATAGCCAATCAGCGTTTGCACTTCTGCTGGCTGGTGCCGATCGCCGATCCAGAACTCCCCTGGACCGAGCATCTCTGGCAACGTTTCTGGTGCATCGATGTCCGGCGGTTCGGCGCTGGTCATGCAAAATTCCCACGCGGCGGGGACCAAAACAAAATCGCCCTGCTCCAGCGCTATCGGATCGTGCCCTTTCATCTTTAACTGACTGCGGCCTTCCAGCACCAGACAGTAGAACGGCTGTCCGGTTTCACTGCGCTGCACCCGCCAGCGACCATTAGCGCGTGCACGTTTTGAAAAGGCCGCTTGCGGTTGCAGCAGCGACACCATCTCCGCTAAAGGATCAATCATTATGGACTCCGGCGAATGAATAATGGACTTTGCGTTGTAGTGAGTCCATATCGCTGACTCTATAGTGAGCATCTACCCAATGCAATGCAGGAGTGAAAGATGAAAACGATTCTAATCACCGGCTGTTCTTCTGGCTTTGGTCACGCGACGGCACTCTATTTTCTGGAGCGCGGCTGGAAGGTGATCGCGACCATGCGCAATCCGCGGCCTGAACTTTTCCCTGACTCCGATCATCTGCGCCTGTTGCCGCTAGATGTCAGTAACGCAGACAGCATCAAGCACGCCATTGACGAGGCGGGTGATATCGATGTGCTGGTGAATAATGCAGGGATTGGCGTGCTGAGCGCGCTGGAAGGCACGCCAATGTCAACAGTACGCGAGGTGTTTGAGACTAACACGCTCGGCACTATTGCCATGACGCAGGCTGTGCTGCCGCAGTTTCGCGCAAAACGTGGCGGCACGGTGGTCAATGTGACATCGACGGTGACGCTGAAATCACTGCCGCTGCTGGCGGTGTATACCGGCAGTAAGGCTGCCGTGAATGCGTTTACCGAGTCGCTGGCGCTGGAGTTACAGCCCTTCAACGTCAATGTTCGCCTGGTTTTGCCGGGCCTCGCCCCCACCACCGATTTCGGTAAAAACGCCATGTCACGAATGGAGGAGACTTTCCTCGAAGCCTATCAACCAATGCTGGAGGGCATCATGGCAGGGATGCATCAACCCCAGCCCACCACCAAAGCCGAAGATGTTGCCGAGGCGGTGTGGCGCGCAGCCACCGATCCACACGCGCCAATGCGTATTCCGGCTGGCGAAGATGCGGTGGCCGTTGCGAATGAAGTCAGGTAGTTGCTGTTGTCGCGGCGGCCCTCGGGCCGCCCGTCACCTTTCCCTTGAATACATCCAAACTGAGGGTATTAGCAATCTTAAAAACGAACCGCTATGTTATTCCCCTCTTAGGGAAATGGAGGTTCACTGATGCAAATTAGCCTGCTGACCAACCAAATGGCGTTGCTGAATGACGTGACACAGATGTTGCATCGTGAATGGTGCGATCTTGCTAATTGGTGTGATGTTGCTGTGATTGAACAGCGATTACGGCAGCGCAATGCCGTTAATGCCCAAACCCTCACCTTGGTTGCCACCAGCACTGAAGGTGAACTGATGGCCACCGCCAGTATCATCCATTACGAATTAGATGATCACGCCGAGCGTGAGTTTTGGTTGGGCGAGGTGATAACGGCGCGAGACCATCGCGGCAAAGGACTCGCGAGTGCCTTAGTCACACGACTCATTGCCGAAGCACGCGCAAGATCGATCCCCTCACTCTGGTTGTATACGCCGGACCAACAGGCACTTTATCGCCGCTTTGGCTGGCAGGATGTGGAGCAGCGGGAAATCTCAGGGGAAACGGTGACCATTATGGCCCTCGCGCTTTAAGACGCTTGTGCCAGTTGTTGCAGAGCCGCTAACCCATCACGCGCAATCCAGGTTCGCAGTGGCGCGAATAGCGGTTGCGGAAGATTTTCCGGGGCAAACCACTGCCAGCCTTCACATTTCTCCGGCTCGCGAGTTTGTGGTTCGCCTTGTGGGTCTTGCGCCACCAGCAGCAGCGTAATGTAGTGCTTATTGACCTCGGGAAAGACATCGCTGACAAACGCGCCGTTGTTTAACTCACCCAAGACTAAACCTGTCTCTTCCAGTACTTCCCGTCGCGCACAATCCTCCGGCGATTCACCAAACTCCAGATGCCCGCCGGGGGCTGACCAGTCTCCCGATCCGTGGCTGCCTTTGCGACGCCCCAGCAGTAATTTACCCTCACGGAAAATCAACACACCCACTCCTACCTGTGGTGACATTACGGCTCCTGATTTTTACTGGTTAAAGTTGAAAATAGGTATTTTAAAGAAGTGCGCATAAATGCGCACCCTACAAGAACCGTGCTTCATCGCTGTTGGGTCATCATGAACGGCGCAGTAGAAGCATCATGGCCTCAGCCATTTTTTGCCCTTTTGACAACACTCACTGAAGGTGATGAGCAGGCTGGTGCCACACCGGGGCAGGCATCCGCAGCGCTGAGCTGAGCGAGTATGCCAGGAGAGCCCGCAGGACGCGGGCGAAAGGTGGCGCTGGAACATGGATGTTCCATCGGCACCGGTCCGTAAGGCAGACGAGTAAAGTGAAGGCACCGCGACAGCGGCGCGAGGACCGCCAGCCCCGGTGTGGCTCCAGACTGCGTTATCGTCAGTCACTTGAATCACAAGCTTTACGCCATTTATGGCGCCTAAAGACAGCACACCAAATCACTCAATGCCAATCGGCTGATAGCCCTGCCACTCAGGGCGGAAAGATTCGCCATTGGCGTCTGGGGTTAAATGGATATACATATCCCCCACTTTTTCCAGCAACAGACAATCATCCACATCCTTCAGATTGTCTTTGTGCTGATGATCCGCACCCGGCAGCAGGTTGGCTAAACCTTTGGCTTTGGCTTCTTTAACATCCTTTGCCACAAACAGATCAAAGGCATGCAACTCCGCCAACGTGGAAGGATGGTACGCACCGGCATTGACGAAGAACAGCTTTTCGCTGCCCGTGGCGGGTGTATCAGACAACGACACACGATAACCATCCGCCCAAGTTACACGGGCATAGCCATCAACATGGATTTTATCGGCATCGCCAAACCAGGCATCTCGTAGCGCGGGCCAGGCATCTTCTGGCTGTTCAGCGGCAACAAACTGAATGTCATGCACTTCAATATTAGATTTCCCGGCATTGCCGCCAACGTAAAAGATAAACAGATTCACGTAATCATTTCCTTTTGATGAACAAAGATAAGGTGAAAGCAGCGTTATAAAACATGATATACAGCGAAACAACCGTTTCCTGCCGCAATTAATTATGCCATCTGCGGTTTGAACCGCCGCGCCATCATCATCAATATCACAATCCCTACACCCATCATTGCCCATGCGCTGTCTAACGAAGCCACGCGATCACGGACGATACCGGCAATCAGTGGCATCAACGCGGCCAGTAAATATCCCCCACCTTGCACGAAGGATAACAACGCGCCTGCTTCTTCTGGCGAATGTGCATGATCCAGAGTGACGATTAAGGAAAGCGGAAATAACGCACCAATCCCCAATCCCAGCAACAGCGTCGGCATCCAGGCATTAGCACCGCCAAGCCACATCAGGCTAAGCAACCCGAGTAAAATCGATGTGAGCACCAGCATAAGCGGGCCACGACGATCGCGGAAACGATGGATCAACGCCGTCAACACAAATCCCGCGACCACTTCTGTCAAGGTCAGCGCCCCCAGCACATAGCCACTTTGCTGCGGCAGCCAGCCATATTGCATGTAAAACGGTGGCAACCAGGCTAACACCAGCGTATAGGCACCGGTTCCGATGCCAAAGAACACCATCAGCAGCCAGGCTCGACCGGATAATGCCACTTTAAGACGCGGTGGTGAAAGGGATGGCGCGCCAGGACGTAAGGTCATCAACCATAACAGCAGCGCAATCACCGCGGGTATCACCGGAATCGCCAATGTCATGCCCAAGCCACGTGCGTCGGCCAAGGGTGCAGCCGTGGCGGCAGCCAGCGCCGCACCAGCCATAATCCCGGTGGTGAAAAGCGCCATTAACGTGCCGGCGTTCGCCGCAAAATGGCGCTTAATCAACGCGGGCATCAAGGCTTGAATCAAGCCAATACCGACACCTGCCACCACGGCACTGACGATCAATACCCACGCGGATGGCGCCACACCGCGCGCCAGACAGGCCAATGCCAAAAGCACTAAACCTGCTGCAATGCCCCTGACTTCGCCCAACGCGCGCAGCAGCATTGGCCCAGCCAGCGCCGCCAGTCCCATCATGATTACCGGTAAAGTGGTGAGTAAACTCAGCAGCGTGGCGTTAAGCTGCGCGTCGCGTTGCAATAACGGAAACAGCGGCCCCATTGCCGCCATAATCGGGCGTAAATTCAGTGCGATAATAAAAACCAGTACGGCAAACATGCCGATTGCAGGTAAGGTACGATTCACTTGGCATCTCCTTGTGCGTCAAAGTATCTTAACGTTAAGATACTTTTCAGCCGCGCGAAAGTGGGATGCGCACAAAGCAACAAATCATCAATGTAGAAATGCCACATCAGAAAGGGAGAAAAATGGCCGATCACGTAGACTTTGTAACGGAACAGTGGGCCAAGGCGATGCCTGAACTGGACGCCTCTTCTATGGCGGTATTTGGCCGCATGCTGCGCATCATGAAGCACCTCGCTATAGCACGAGCGGAAGCGCTGGCCCCGTTTGATTTCCATGACGGCGAATTTGATGTGCTGGCCACGCTGCGTCGCGCGGGGGCACCCTATTGCCTTTCTCCTACGCAGTTGTACAAATCGCTGCTGGTCACCTCGGGGGCGATGACAAATCGTCTCAACCGCCTGGCCGAGGCTGGATCCATCGAACGCGTAGCCGATCCCGATGATAAGCGCAGCATGTTGGTCACGTTGACGGAGGCAGGGCGCGAAAAGATTGAACAGGCATTGCTGGTGCATACCCAGACGCAAAATGCACTCCTCGCAACGCTGGATGGCACACAGCAACAACAGTTGAAGCTGTTACTCAGTCAGTTACTGCAAGCAACAGAACACCAACCGTAAGCATTGCTACGAGGGATGTGTCAAAATATGAATTAATTCAGCGCGCTTTCCGCTATGTTACGTCGTATGCAACGCATTTTATGGATAATACATGAGCACTAAATACGCCCCCTCGCAGATTTTTCTCCACTGGCTAACCTTCGTGCTGGTGGCCACTGCTTATTGCACCATGGAGTTTCGCGGTCTGGCGACGCGTGGTTCATGGCAAGGATTTGCCATGATCATCGGTCATTTCAGCGCGGGCAGTTGTGTGCTGGTACTGATGCTCTCGCGCGTCATGCTGCGTTTCCGTCATCGTAGCCCGGCGATTGTGCCCAAACCGCCACACTGGCAAACCGGCCTGGCGCATCTGATGCATCTGGCGATCTACCTGTTCTTTATTGTGCTGCCTATCCTCGGGATTTTGTCTCGCTTCTATATGGGTCGCACTTGGTGGATTTTCGGCATTCCAATGCCGGTGAGCAGCGATCCCGATCCGGATTTTGCTGACAGCATTGCAGACTGGCATGAGACGTTAGCGCCCTATGGTTACTGGTTGATCGGCATTCACGCCCTCGCCGCTCTGGCTCACCATTACCTGTTTAAAGACAACACGCTGCTGCGCATGATGCCCTCGCGCCGTTCGCGTTAATCCTGCCTTCTCCGCCCGGTAACCGCGCTTGCCGGGCGGCCAAAATAACGCTGAAACGCCACGCTAAAATTGCGTGGATACTGATAGCCCACCTGCCATGCCGCCTGTGCCACCTGATATCCCTGCTCCAGTAACTGGTGTGCATGCTCCATTCGCATCTGCAAAAGCAGCGCACCCGGCGTACAGCAAAAGTGATGCTGGAAGCCAGATTTCAGCTGGTATTCACTTAACCCCACAGCCAGCGCTAATGTGGCGAGTGAGAAGTTTTCGGCCAGATGGTCGCGCATCCAGTCCCGCGCTTGCTCGACCTTCTCCATCTGCTGTGGGTGCCGTTTTTGCATAAGCGTCTCGGGCTGAAGCTGATGACGGTGCAGAGCCAGCAAGGTTAACGCCTGAATCTCCAATAGCAGCGGATCATCATGCAGATGTCTGAGCTGTGCCGCAGTTGCTTGCCCGAAGCGGCTAAACAGATGACGCTGCAGACAGGGCCGTAACATAGGTTCCGCATTTGATTCGCCAAAATAGTGTCGGACACTGGCGGCGTTAAGGATCAAGCGTAATTGCTGCACCCGTTCACCCGCACGATACAGGCGCTCTCCCACGCTGCGTTGAAAGCTGGTGACGGTCAGGTGCCCGGCATTAAATGCGATTTCACGCCCGTTGCTTTCACGAAAACGCGATGCGCCTTGCACACCAAAAGTCAGCACCAGTTGCGGCTGATCGCTGCATGCCTGTGACGACTCATGCAAAGGCTGTAATGGCCAGTAGTCCGACTGCACCAGGCGCATGCCTTGTGCCAGATCGAATTGGCGCACGTGCAGTTTTCCGGGTTGTTGCATCATTTCTCCGTTTCGCAGAGTTAATCCACCGCCTCGCAGACAAATGAGAATAAATTGCATTCGCATGAAAGGCTAGTCTGGTGTTCTCACTCTCTGCACAGGACCTTTTATGCATTCACCTCTGCCAACACTGGACGCGCTGCTGGCGCAACATGCACTGAATGGTGCAATCGCGCTGGCATTCGAAAGCCAACTGTTCGATTTCCTGGCGCTACCGGCAACAGCCCTCGAGGTCGCGCAGCATCATGACTGGCAGCCACAGCAGGCTAACCATCTCTTACGCTTACTCTGGAGCCTGGAATTGCTCACGCTGGAAGGCGATTGCTTTGTACTCGCGCCCGGTGCTCATCTGTTTCTGTGCAGCGGCGGTTCGCGCTTCATCGGTGATGCGTGGCGCTATCGCCATCAGGTATTGCAGCAATTTGCCCTGCGGCTACCTCAGTTGCTCACCCAACCGGCAACGGGCTGGCAAGATCCGCTGCAAATAGATACCGCCTGGGCCGATGCAGCACTGCATCAAATTGCTCAGGAACAGCGTGCACTCAGCGCAGAGACCGCCTGCGCTATCGCCGATAGACTGGCGGACTTTCAGCGTCCAGCGCTGTTATTGGATATGGGCGGTGGGCCGGGTTTGATCAGTATTGCTTTAGCAGAGCGATTTCCCCAGCTTTCCGCCATCGTGTTTGACTTGCCACAGACCGCCACCGTGGCACAGCGGAATATCGAGAGAGCGGGACTGACCCACCGCTGTTGTGCTGTGGCGCAATTTCCGCCGCAGCGTCAGGTCGACATCATCTGGAGTTCATCGTTTCTCTATTTCATGGAGGATCGTCAGGCGATGCTGAGTGAGTGGTTTGCGCGGTTAAAACCCGGAGGGTTACTGATCAGTGCTCACGCCGAGGTACCAGATAACCCCGCTGAGGCCCGACAGATCCTGCCTTTCTTCACGCCATTGATGATGCGAGGTTACAGTGTAACCAATGAGGGTGCTTTGGCTATCGCGTTACAGCAAGCGGGGTTTGAGATTGAGGAGACGCAGCGCATGCTGCCGTTCCCGATGTCACCGCTGAACGTGATTCTGGCGCGACGACCTAAAACGTCAAGCTGAAGCTCTCATCCAGTAATGAAAGGATTTCACTGTCCGGCAGGCCATTCTCGAGCGTCAGGCTGATCCAGTGCTCTTTGTTCATATGATAAGCCGGATAGACGCCGTGCTGCTGGCGCAGTGAACCGGTGAGTTCAGGGCGGGTTTTGATATTCATCACATCGACCACGGTTCCCTCGGCTAAACCGAGTTTGTGGCTCTCCAGCGGAAACACCAGTGCAAACCATTTGCGGTGACGCGGATGGCGCAGCACCGCATATGCGCTGTGTTTCTTCCACGGGTAATCGGGTTCGATCTGGTAGGTTTGGCTGATGTGCTTGAACAGATTCTGGCGGTTCATTGCGGCTCCTTTGGAAGCACATTAATGGTAGCGGCGCGATTTATCGCGCCGCTACACAATGAACGCCTCGTCAATTTAACTCAACTGAAAACGTCCCACCGTAAGCGCCAATTGTGCCGCCTGATCCTCCAGTGAACTGGCGGCAGCCGACATCTCTTGCACCAGTGCGGCGTTTTGCTGCGTGGTGCCGTCCATCTCGTTCACCGCGATAGTCACCTGGCTGATGCCGCGCGCCTGCTCATCGGAAGCCACCACAATCTCACCGATGATGGTCCGCACCGAGTTTACCGCTTGCGTCATTTCCTGCATGGTTTTACCTGCATCCTGCACCAATTGCACACCGCTGCCGACACGCTGGCTGGACTCCTCGATCAGCGCCGCAATCTCTTTCACTGCGTTGGCACTGCGCTGTGCCAGGTTACGCACTTCAGAGGCCACCACCGCGAAGCCGCGACCTTGTTCACCAGCACGTGCCGCTTCGACTGCGGCATTAAGCGCCAGAATATTCGTCTGGAACGCGATACTGTTGATGATGGCGGTGATGTCGCCAATTTTCTTCGCACTGTCGTCAATCTGCGCCATGGTCTGCACCACTTCCCCCACCAGCGTTTCACCCCGGCTGGCAATCTGCGTGGCATTTTCCGTCAGTTCCGTGGCCTGATGTGCATTACTGGCGTTATGTTTCACTGTGGCGGTGATCTGCTCCATGCTGGCAGCGGTTTGCTCCAGTGCTGCCGCCTGCTCTTCGGTGCGAGATGCCAGGTTGAGGTTGCCGCTGGCGATCTCCCCGGCACCTTGTCGCACCGATGAACTGGCATCCTGAATCTGTCCAACAATCTCGCGTAACTGGTTCTGCATGGTGTGCAGCGCAAAGAATAAGCTGCTGCTATCACGCGCTTTCAGGGTGATGAGATTGTCGAGCTTACCGTCCGCCACCGCTAACGCGATGGTTGCCGCTTCCAGCGGCTCGCCACCAATCGGTTTGAGCACCTTGCGGTTAAACAACACGCCCAGCAGTACACACACCACCAGAATACTGATGATCATCAGAATTACAGCGTTGATTAGCTGGCGATGCGCGGCTGCCATTACATGACTCACCGGGGCCACCACGCCGAGATACCACTTCTGATCGCTGTTGCCGATGACAATCGGTTGCCAGGTCACCAGCGCATCCTCACCGAGGATATTGTCGTGCTGCTCATACGCCGAAGCGCTAAAACTGTGGGTATCGCCTTTCCACGCTTTGCTGGTCTGATTCTTATCCGGGTAAGAGACCACATTCCCTGCGCTGGAGAGCAACATGGCATAACCCACGCCCTCCCAGGGTTTGATCTTGTTGACTTTTTCTTGCAGCGAGGCCAGTGAGATGTCTGACGTCACGACACCCCATAATTTGCCTTTGCTGATGATGGGTGCTGCGACGGATGTCAGTAAGGTAGGAATACCATTGTAGGCATAGCTGTAGGGTTCAATCAGCGTATCCTTTTGACTCTTCTGTGGCAGCAGATAGTAGTCACCCTGACCCGGCGTAAAGATCGAGGTGAGCGGATGCATATTGAATTTGCCTGACTGATCGCGGTCGACAAAGTAAGCGTAACGCCCTTTGGGTGCCGCATTCGGTTGCGTGGCGAATTCGGCATCACGCCCGTCGAATGCGTTCTCTTCGAAGATAACGGATACGGAAAGATAATCAGGATTGTCGCGTAACGCAGACTCCATCACCTTGTCCGCGACCTTACGATCCTGGATGCCCGCTTCGGGTAGTGCGATCAGGCTATGTCCGAGGTTATGCGCCACATCGCGCGCATAGCTCAACTCCTGCTGGATTTGCAGTGCCTGGGTTTGAGCAATCTGTTGTAAATAGTTTTCCGCCAGCGATTTCTGCTCATTGCTGGACTGCCAGCTAAGTACGCCGATGGTGACAGCAAAGCCAAGGGTAATCGTGATGGCGCCCGTCAGCAGCATTTGCGTGCGGGTGCTCATAGTTTTCTTTGATGCGTGTTTGGCCATTATGGCGCTCCTGGGGTTGACACTTTTTCGGTTAAAAAGAACCACTCCCTGTGCGCGTACATCCCTCAGAAGAGACTATCGGCGGATGGTGGAAGAACTTGATGGGGGATGGGCATTCAATACAGCGCGATAACTCGCGCCGCTATGCTTTGGTTGGGGCGCGCCTTGGCACGCCCGCAGTCGGCGACGGGCGGCGTCGGGCGCAATATGGAGACTATTTAAAACTGTCGCTCGCCGCTTTGGCGATGGCGATTTCATTCGGGTTGGCAGAACCACTCACGCCGACTGCGCCAATGGTGTTGTTCTGCCACACCACCGGTGAGCCACCGCCCAACGGGATCACGCCAGGTAAAGTCGCAATAGCCGGCTCTTTGCCGTTGGCACGATCCATATATTTGTCCGTAGGAGTGCGATACAGCGCCGCCGCACGGCCTTTGAGGATCGAGGAATCGATGCAGCCCACCGGCGCATTGTCCATCCGGTTAAATGCCAGCAGCTGACCCGACTGATCCAATACCGCAATGCAGACATTCGCATTGAGTGCACGCGCTTTTTCCTGTGCGCTGGCGATCAGTTTCTGGGCATCACCCTGCGAAAGAATGGTTTGGGTCAAGGTGGCGTGTGCCGCCGCAGAACCCAGCAGAGCGGTAGTCAACAGAGCCAGAGATAAGGCCTTTTTCATGTCACTTCTCCATAAACAACGGTGTCACTAAAAACGGGCAGCACGACGGTGGATATCGCTTACCTGGGCGCTACCGGTCGCCATAAATGGCGCCCCTACAAAGTCATCGCCCATTGACAAAGTCATTGCGCTTTTTTTATAGGGTGCGCATTGATGCGCACCGGCATATCACTCAAGTCCTCAACAATCCTCCGCTGCGCTCCCCAACGATTATTTCCTTCGGCGCAGCACCATGATTAACGCCAAAATGATCACCAGCAGCGCCACAACACCGCCGGCAATGCTTAACAGATGCGCATAGCGCACCAGCCAGCTGCCGCTTTCCCCTTTCAAGGTTTGGTCAACATCAGCGGCAGTCACGGCATGTTGCGAATTACCAAAGTTGGTTGAGACGTAATCCGCGACTTTGGCCAGTTCGGCCTGTGAGAATTGAGTGCGAAACTCTGGCATAAAGGCATGATCGCCCACGGTTTTACGATCCACACCCTCTGCAATGGTCATGATTAGATTGGCCGGATCGTCCGACAACACGGCCGACGAACCCACCAGTGACGGATAAAAGTGCTGCGCATCGTGCGTGCCGCGCCCGTCACTGGCATGGCAGGTTGCGCAGGCACCGTTATAGAGCTGCGCACCACTCATCCCCTCACCCGAAACATAATCGGTGATGCTCTCTTTCATGCCGGTTTCAATGGCGGAAAGTGGCGTCGGCTGAGGAGCCACAGCGGGTGCTTTACGATCTGCACCGCCAATCGGCGTGACCTGTTTCAGGTAATGCGCCATAGCGGCAAGATCGCTCTGCTGCATTTTCGAGAACGAGTTCTGTACCGCTGTCCCCATCTCCCCGGCAGCAATCGCTTTACCGTGCAGCGCACCGGTGCGCAGATAGGTGACAATTTCATCTTCACTCCAGTCCCCAATACCGGCCTGCGCATCCGGCGTGATATTTGGTGCAGTCCAACTGCCGACTTTGCCACCGGATAAGAAGCGATCGCCCTGTTCAGCCATCATGCCGTTGCGCGGCGTATGGCAGGTGGAACAGTGCGCGAGGGTGCGTACCAGATATTCGCCGCGTTCGGTACTGCCCGCGGCCGCATCACTCCCCGGTACGGCGCGGCTATCGAGGAACATCAGATTCCACACCGCCATCACCGGACGGAAAGAGAACGGGAACGGCAGGTCGGTTTCCGGCGCGGGATGATCGTCGGCTGGTACGCCCAGCATCAGATAGGAGTAAAGCGCGTGAATATCCTCATCGGATAAGCCCGCAAACGCGGTATAAGGCATCGCCGGATAAAGGTAGTGATTGCCCGGCGCTTTACCTTTGCGCATCACATCGGTGAAGTCGGCAAGGCTGTAATTGCCGATGCCTGCCGTTTTCGATGGCGTGATGTTTGAGCCGTAAATCATGCCCATTGGCGACTGAATGGCGTAGCCGCCTGAGAAGGGTTGACCACTGTGCGGATCGCGATGGCAGGCAGAACAGTCGCCAGCCGTAGCCAGATACTCTCCTCGCTTGACCAAATCGGGCGAGGCATCCTGCGCCTGCGCGAATCCGGCGACCAAAAGACTAGCCGCAGCGAGATGCCTGATCTGTTTACGCATCATCAGATCTCCCTCGCAATGGTGTCAGCCATGCGCAACGCCAGCGCAATACCGGTGAGCGTCGGGTTGACGGTGGCGGATGTCGGCATCACGCCAGTGGTGGCGAGGAACAGGTTGGGATGATCCCAACTGCGACAGTGTTCATCCACCACCGAATCACGGGGGTTATCGCCCATGATGGTGGTGCCCATAATGTGGTATTGATTGCGCCATCCGGTTGGGGCTTCGATCACTTCACCGTTAAAGGCTTGCAGGAAGTTGGCGAAATCTTTGTAGGCCTGCGGGCGCATGCCGCGTACGTAGTCATCAAGGTGATAATTCACGTTGAGCATCGGCAAACCGATCGAATCTTTACGGTCGTAGTTGGGTGTCACCCGGTTGGTGGGGCTGGGCAGCGTTTCACTCATGGTACTGATATTCATGATGCGTGATGCCCGGTCGCGGATGGCATCATCCAGCGCCTGGCCCATCATGCCCTGCTTGAGCAGCGGCACGGTGACATCGACATTCGGCACCAGATTACGCAGCGAATAACGTATAGCAGAGTGCTGCGCGCGGCTGGCCTCATCGCGACGATTTGCAATGGTACCGTGCTGCACCGATCCGCGTCCGGTCCACAGCGGTTCATCCGCGAGGAAGGTCAGGCTTAAGCCTGTATGATCCATCAGGTTGCGGCCGACCTGGTCTGAACTGTTGGCGACATCGTTCATCAGCAGCAGTTTCGGGGTTTCCAGCCCGTGTGCGGCAATGATGAAGGTTTTCGCTGTGAGTCGCGTGTCTTTGCCGTCAGGCTGGCGATAGTGCAGCGCGACAATTTTGTTACTGGCGCCCTTCTCCAGTTTCCACGCCACACACTCGGTGCGCAGTTGCACGCCCAGCGCGACGGCTTTATCGACGTGCATATCCCCTGAGTACATGGCGCCAATCGGACAAATCGGCTCACAGTTATTGTTGCCGGCACAAGCTGGACGGCCATCATAAGGACGTGAGACGCGCGCATGAGGTTCGTGGATCACCTGATAACCCATCGGCCCCAGCTTTGACTGCATGCGCTGCACCATGTACGGCTTGGCTTCCGGCGGCAGCGGGTACGCTGCGGAGCGCGGCGGATAGTGACCGCGCCCTTGTCCGCTCTGGTCTTCATTCGCGGTGCCTACCACACCAATTTCACGCTCGGCTTTGACGTACCACGGCTCCAGCTCACCGTATTCAAATGGCCAGTCTCGGCCCACGCCGTAGACACTCTTCAGCTTGAAATCGTTGGGCAGCAGGCGCCAGCAGGCCGATGCCCAGTGGCGGGTACTGCCCCCTGCTACGCGCAAGTAGCTGGTGACATACTGGAAATCATCGTCACCTTTAGCGTCGATATAGCCATCGGTATAAGAGTTCGGCGCCCATGGCAGATTAGGATAAGGTGTGCACCAGTTACGTTTACTGGCACCGTTGCGGTAATTTTCCACCACTTTCCAGCGTGGAATGTAAGGCCCTGCTTCCAGCATAATCACCGATTTGCCTGCTTTCGCCAGTTGATAAGCGGCGTTGGCGCCCAGCGCACCGGAGCCGACGATGACCACGTCGGCATCAAATTCACTCATGATATACCTGCTCGATTCTTGTTATGTGTTGTTGTGCTGCGCCAGCATCGCCTCGGCTTCCACGAGGGTTTTGGCTTTGCCTTGCACCATCAGTAACCAGGGGGCTTCAGGCGGTTTAATCGCGTTGGCGGCGAGAGGCGAAAGATCGCCCCATTCGCGGATCTGCGCTGACATCGGTGGCGCGGTCACACCAGCCGGCACCTCAGCCCAGTAGTCACCGCCCGCTCTGGCGTAGCTTGGCCGAATGGTATGGTCGCGGGTGGGTTCGTACATCAGCGCGGACAGGAAAGTAACGAAATGGGCGTCATCCACCGCTTTGGTAGTGGAGGGATGCCCGGTATAACCGAGATACCACGGCGAAATGATGGTTAACGCGGTTTTGACGTCGGCATCATCCAACTGCGTGACGATCTGCTCACGGTCTTCACTGCGCAGTGCGTTGAGCCGGGTCATTAACCGCGCGAGCTGCGCGGGGAACTCAGCGTCCTGTTGGCACAACAGCGTCCACAAGCGTTCGGTGATACCGACGTCGAGGCCACGGCGTCCAGTCAGTAATTCACTGGCGCGCAGCAACAGTGATTGTGAGGCGTCAGCCGGTGCGGCCAGCAACGGCTGCAACGGGATCGACACAATCACGGGCGTTGCCATCATCAGCTGTAAAAAGCGTCTTCTTTCCATGGCTAACCTGCTTTCAACGCCGACAGCGCGCCTTGCGCGGCTTCTGCATCCACGTTGCCATCTGGCGTGCTGACACCAATCGCACCGACCACCACACCATCAATTTTCACCGGTTCGCCACCTGGCAACGGCACCACCGCAGGGTTGCCTAACAAGCCGATGTTTCCGGCGGCTATTTTCTGCTGGAAGCTGGCGGTAGGTGCACCAAAGGCGGCTGCCGAGTGGGCTTTCTTCGGTGCCAGCTCGCTGTTGGCGAGCGTCGCGCCATCCAAACGCTCATAGGCAATCAACTGGCCGAAAGGATCGACCACGGCAATCGCGCCGCCAATGTGATGACGGTCAATAATTTGCTCCGCCTTAGCCACCAGTTGCTGCGCCTGATGATGGGTCAACACAGCAATCTGGTTAACCGGTTCGGCGGCCAGTGCTGAGGCACAGAATATTCCGCCGCACAGCAGCACTGTCGGAAGTTTTTTCATCGATGTTGTCCTAAAAAAATGAAGGTGTTAGAGGGAGATGCTCAGTGGCGCGCGAGGCGTTGCTGAATAAGATGATCGAGGCTCCATTTACCGCCACCGTGCAGGCACAGCATCAGGAATCCCGCCGCGCAGGAGATGTTTTTCAACCACACCATCAGGTGCGCATGGCTGTAGCCCTGATAAAACAGGAACCCCGCCACCACTGAAAACACCGCCATAAATATCGCGGTAAAGCGTGTGAGAAAGCCGAGTGCAATCGCCAGCCCACCGCCTACTTCCAACAGGATGACCAACGGCAGGAAGAAACCGGGTACGCCGTTATCCGCCATGGTTTGCAGGTTGTCAGCGTAATGGGTGATTTTGTCGAGACCCGACGTAAAGAACAGACCGACCGCCATAACGCGACCCAGTACGGCGAGCAGATCTTTGGACTGATACATGATGTAACCGTTCTATTATGTAGTTGTTAATGAACCAAACGGTACACTCTGTGACTTTAGTTACATTTATCATTTCGTGCGGCTAAAAATCGCTCACCGCTCGGCCTGCTCAACATTACATCGCCTTCTGCTCAAAACAGCGTCGATAAAATATCTGGCGGATATCAGGGTGTTGAGGATGTTATTTGAAGTGGATCACACTATAGCTCTGGGTTTTTAACGGCACTAATGCGGCCTAAAACTCCTAAGGCTTCAAGGTTTTCGCCCTGTTTGTGAGTAAAAATCCTAAAGAGTAGGGACTGGCATGATCCTCCTCGATTTCGATCATGACGTTAACAAATATCCAACATAAAACGGTGCTTAGTCGGTCAGCCCGGATGCGCGAATTTTGCACACTGATTCCTTTAGGGAATGAATTAATAACCTTCGCAGAATATTTTTTATCGATTGTCGATGCCAGGATGACGTAAACCCTATTGGAGAATCGACATGAGTTATCGCTTTCTCGTGACCACCACGAGCCTTGGCCAGGGAGGCCGTCAGCTTCTCGCTGAGGCAGGTTGCACGGTGGATTATCTTGCTGACGCCAACGACATTGCGGAGGTCGAACATCGCATGAGCACCGTGGCGTACGATGCTGTGATTTCGCGCACTGTGGTGCTGAATGCCAAGGCCATTAACGCCTGCCCTACGCTGAAAATCATCTGCAAGCATGGCGTGGGCGTGACCAATATCGACGTTGCCGCAGCCACGGAGCGTGGCATTCCGGTGTTAACCACGCCAGCCACCAATGCTCAATCGGTTGCGGAACTGACACTGGCACTGATGCTGAATTGCGCGCGCCGCCTGCCCTTTTTCCAGCAGGAACTCACCGCCGGACGCTGGACGCGCAGCGGCGATGGCGAGGAGCTGCAAGGCAAAACCCTGGGTCTGGTGGGCTTTGGCGAAATTGGCCGCCGAGTGGCGCGTTTCGCCCGCGTGATTGGAATGAAGGTCGCATTTTTCGACCCTGCTACCCCCGCCGATGCGGACTTAGAAGGTGCACAGCGCTGCGCGACGTTGGACGCGCTGCTGCCACTGGCAGATGTACTCAGTCTGCACTGTCCGGTGACACCGAAAACGCGTCTGATGATTAACGCGCAAAGTCTGGCGCAGCTGCCAGCGCACGCCACGCTGATCAATACCGCGCGGGGTGAACTGATTGACGAAGAGGCACTGATTGCCGCGCTGCAAAGCGGGCAGTTACGCGCTGCCGCACTGGATACGGTAACCCAAGAGCCGCTGGCGGCAGATCATCCTTTCCGCGCACTCGGCAACCTGATCATCACCCCGCATATCGGCGGTTCCACCCCACAGGCGCTGGATGCCGTGGCACAGAGCGCCGCACGCCAATGTCTGGCTTTTCTCGATAACCAACAGATCAACCTCTCAGCCTGTGTCAATCCACAGGCGCTTAACCGGAGTTAACACATGACGATTCATAAAGACTGGCCCATTGGCTATTTCATCGGTGATCGTGGCGCACAGATTGATGCGGGCGTGATTGATGCCTTCCGCGCACTGCCGGTGCCAAATATTGGTGATTCGATGGGGCGAAGTGTCGGTGCCATTGGATTGCAGGCGTATCACAACGATGCAAACCTGGTGCTGTGCGGGCCAGCCATCACCGTAAAGGTTCGTCCAGGCGATAACCTGATGATTCACAAAGCCATTGAGATGGCACAGCCCGGCGATGTGATCGTGGTTGATGGATCGGGCGATCTGACCCAGGCATTGATTGGGGGTCTGATGCGGACCTCCGCCGTGACCAAAAAGATTGCCGGTTTCGTGATTGATGGTGCCGTGCGCGATCTGAATGAGTGGGCCGAAGGCGGCATTGCCTGCTGGGCGCGTGGCAATACCTTACGCGGTCCTTCGAAAGAAGGCCCTGGTGAAGTGAATACCACCGTACATTGCGCGGGGTTAGTGGTGTCGCCAGGAGATTTGATCGTGGCTGATGCCGACGGCGTGATAGCCATCCGACAAGATGAGCTGAGTGTCCTGCTGCCACGAGTACAACAACACGCCCAGCGTGAAGAGAAGATCCGCGCCAGCAATATCGCCGGTAACAACGATCCCGAACGGTTCAACGCGATCCTGCGTGCGAAGGGCTGCCCGGTTTAATGATTTCGTCTGCGCACTCTGGATCAGGGTCGCGCGATATGTCGGGTCGCCAGAACATGGCGTCCCTTATAAACCTGCATAAAAAATAATATAAAACAACGGAGTACCCTACCGTGCTTAAGAAAATTTCACTGAGCGAGTCGATACCGCCTCCGATGACCTGGCGCGAGAATTTCACACCTGAAGAGGGAAAAGCCTTTGGCGCGCAACTCTCTGCGCGGCTGGAGCGCTTGCCCGCCGCCCGTCCCCTGTGGCTGATCATCTTCGCCCTGGCGCTGGGTGGCTGGTTTGAGGTCTACGATGTGTTTCTGACCGCTTATATCGGTCCCGGCATGGTGCGTGAAGGTATTTTTTCCCACGGCAGCCATAACTTTTTTGATCCTACCAGCCTGGGTGCCTTCGTCGCGGCGATGTTTCTCGGTGTGTTCCTTGGTACGTTGCTTATCGCCAATTTGGCTGACCGTATCGGACGTAAGAAGGTGTTTATCATTGCGCTGCTCATTTATGCGGTGGCCAGTGGCATCATGGCTTTTCAGCATCACCCTTTTGCCGTGGTGTTTTGGCGCATTATTTCCGGTATCGGCGTCGGTGCTGAACTGGTGACGATTGACGCCTACGTCTCGGAATTTATTCCTGCACGTCTGCGCGGGCGTTCTTATGCCTTTGTGCAAGCGATTCAGTACACCTCCATTCCTACTATCGCCTTCCTTTCGTGGCAGTTAGTGCCGCAAGAGATACTGGGTTTGAGTGGCTGGCGTTGGGTGGTGCTGTTTGGCTGTATCGGTGCGATCCTGGTGTGGATTATTCGTATGGGCTTGCCAGAAAGCCCGCGCTGGCTGGTTGAACAAGGTCGTTATAAAGAAGCTGAGGATGTGGTGCGCAGACTGGAAGCGCGTGTGGCAAAATCGACCGGTTCTGCCCTACCCGCAGTGGATCTGCAGCAGTGCATCCCAACTGAAGCTAAGCCTGCGTTGAAGAATGAGATGTGGCGCCCGCCGTATCGTCGACGCACCATCATGCTGCTGGTGTTTAATTTCTTTCAATCAATTGGTTATTACGGTTTTGCCAGTTGGATCCCGACCTTACTGGCAGCAAAAGGGGTGACCTTTACTCACAGCCTGCTCTATTCGTTTCTGATTGCGTTTGCCAGCCCGCTGGGACCGCTGGTGGCGATGACATTTGCTGACCGCATTGAACGTAAGTGGCTGGTGAGTGGTTCTGCGCTGGCGATTGCCATCGTCGGTACTATTTTCTCCTGGCAGTCACAACCGGTGATGCTGGTGACATTGGGGCTGTTGCTGTCGCTGGCCAGTACCTGTATGACCTTCTCATATCGTGCCTATCAGGCTGAACTGTTCCCGACACGTTTTCGCGCCAAAGCGATTGGCCTGGTCTATTCCGTTAGCCGCATCAGCGGCATGCTGTCTGGCTTTACCATTGCCTGGGTGTTGAGTGAAATGGGTGTGAGTTCAGTCTTCGCCGTGATTTCTGGCGCGATGGCGATAGTGGTGTTTACCATTGGGGTTTATGGCCCTCGCACCCTGAATCGCCGACTTGAAGAGGTGAATCCTTAAGCGGGCGGCCAAATGGCCGCCCCTACGATCCTCTCCCCGCAATATATTGAACACCTTTCAGGCAACATGAGAGATCATGAAGATGCTTCATGTTCAGTGAAATTAAATCACTTTTCCTCACCTCAAGACTCTGGCATAAATGATGCCATGTGAAAGCTTCTAGACGTCTAAACGTCTAGTGAATACAAAAACCTTTCAGCCTTGCTAACCCAGGAATGAAATCAGGTTTTCTGTCAGAACTTAGGGTGCCAGAACAAATGAACGCAGACTTTATCTTTACCGTGAAAAAAACCACTTTCGATGAGAACTACAACCCTTCCGAAAGCACGCGTATTACCACTAACTTTGCGAACCTGGCGAGAGGCCAGCATCGTCAAGAGAACCTGCGTAACGCGTTAAAGATGATGGATAATCGCTTCAACTCACTGGCATCCTGGGATAACCCAAAAAGCGATCGTTATTCTGTTGAACTCGATATCATTTCAGTGGAACTGGACATTGAGGGAAATGGCACTACGTTCCCCGTGATTGAAATCCTGAAAACTCATATCGTTGATAAAAAAACCGATCAGCGCATTGAAGGGATTGTTGGCAATAACTTCTCCTCGTACGTGCGCGATTATGATTTCAGTGTATTACTGGCTGATCACAACAAGCGCAACGCTGGATTTAGCACGCCTGAAAACTTTGGCGATCTGCATGGGAATATCTTTAAAAGTTTCGTTAATTCGGACAAGTACAAAGAGCACTTCAGCAAGGCACCGGTTATCTGCCTCAGCGTTTCCAGTAAGAATGTGTATACCCGTACCGGCAATCAGCACCCGGTGTTGGGCATTGAATACCAGCAAGATGAATATTCATTGACCGACCAGTACTTCCATAAAATGGGATTACACGCGCGCTATTTCATGCCCGCCAACAGCGTTGCGCCTTTAGCCTTCTACTTCTCTGGTGATTTGCTGCGGGATTACAGCGATCTGGAGCTGATCAGCACCATCAGTACCATGGAAACGTTCCAGAAAATTTATCGCCCGGAGATTTACAACGCGAACTCTCCAGCGGGTCAATGCTTCCAGCCAAGCCTGAACCACCAAGATCATTCATTAACACGCATCGTTTACGATCGCGAAGAGCGTAGCCTGTTGGCGACTGAGCAGGGTAAGTTTACCGAAGAGAACTTCATCAAACCTTACCAAAACATCCTTGAGCAATGGTCTGCTAATTACGCGCTTTGATTAACCGAAAATACAAGGTCTTCACTTATGAAAACATTATTACCGACGTCCACTGCTGGCAGTTTGCCGAAGCCCTCTTGGCTGGCACAACCTGAGACCCTGTGGTCGCCGTGGAAATTACAAGGCCAGGAACTGGTTGACGGTAAAAAAGATGCGCTGCGTTTAATTCTGGACGATCAATTACAGGCAGGGATTGATATTGTCAGTGATGGCGAACAAACACGTCAGCACTTTGTCACCACTTTTATTGAACATCTCAATGGCGTGGATTTTCAGAAGCGCGAGATCGTCAGAATTCGTAACCGCTATGATGCCAGCGTACCTACCGTCATTAGCGCGGTAGAACGTATGAAGCCGGTCTTCATCGAAGATGCCAAATTCCTGCGTCAGCAAACCAAGCAACCGATTAAGTGGGCGCTGCCAGGTCCGATGACCATGATCGACACGCTTTATGATAACCACTACAAAAGCCGTGAGAAGCTGGCCTGGGAATTTGCCAAAATTCTTAACCAGGAAGCCAAAGAGTTAGAGGCTGTGGGCATCGACATTATTCAGTTCGATGAGCCAGCATTTAACGTGTTCTTCGATGAAGTGAATGACTGGGGTATCGCGGCTTTAGAGCGCGCCGTTGAAGGGCTTAAATGCGAAACTGCCGTTCACATTTGCTATGGCTACGGCATCAAAGCCAATACTGACTGGAAAAAGACGCTGGGTACCGAGTGGCGCCAGTACGAAGAAGTGTTCCCTAAACTGCAAAAATCGTCTATCGATATCGTTTCACTTGAGTGTCAGAACTCTCGCGTGCCAATGGATCTGATTGAATTGATCCGGGGTAAAAAAGTGATGGTCGGCGCGATTGACGTGGCAACCAACGACATCGAGACACCTGAACAAGTGGCTGATACCCTGCGTAAAGCCCTGCAGTTTGTCGATGCCGACAAGCTCTATCCTTCGACTAACTGCGGTATGACACCTCTGTCGCGCGAAGTGGCTCGCGGCAAATTGAATGCTTTAAGCGCGGGCGCAGCGATTGTGCGCAATGAACTGCTGAGCAAATAATTTGCCCCTGTTGTCGAATTGAAACGCCTAATAACCGGTACAGGATGGTATATCCCATACCGGTTTTTTATGCCTTATTGCTGTTGGGGTAAGGCATAGGCCAACACGTAATCCCCCACCGGGGTTTCCATAAAGTGATGACCCGCCGCGACGATCACTAAATATTCACGTCCATTTTGCGTGTAGATCATTGGATTAGCCTGCCCACCCGCCGGGAGTTCCGTGCTCCATACCTGCTTGCCGGTTCGCAGATCAATGGCGCGAATCAGATCGTCTGTCGCTGCAGCAACAAAGACCAATCCGCTGGCTGTCACGACCGATCCCCCATTGTTTGGCGTTCCGATATTAATAGGTAACCCAGTTGGCAGTCCAAACGGACCGTTGCGACGTGCGGTGCCCAGTGGGCGATCCCAAATCGTGCGGCCATCACGCAGATCGATAGCACGAATTCCGCCATACGGTGGCTCCTTACACAACATCCCGGTGTAAGGTAAACGCCAGCCTGCATTCACGTTAACAGCATAAGGTACGCCAATTTGCGGGTCGCCCGCGCCCTCCGCATGGCCGGTGTCGTGAGGGTTATAAGGAATTTCATCGCGTGGCTTCCAGCCCAGGGCATCGGCTTTCGCACGCGGAACCAGAATGTTGTAGTTCGGCATATCGTTATAGTTCGCAATGATAATGCCGCGTGTCGGATCCACCGCAACGCTGCCCCAGTCCGACCCACCGTTATAGCCAGGGTACTCAATTGAATGACGGTCGGCTTCAGGAGGCGTGTACTGGCCTTTATAACTGGCCTTCTGGAACTGAATTCGGCATACCAGCTGATCCACCGGCGTCAGGCCCCACATATCTTGCGGCGTCAGATCTGGCTTGCTGAGATGGTGGAACAGTGAGTAAGGTTGCGTGGGCGAGCGCTGCTCGGGTTCAACCCCACCACCTGGCACCGGACGTTCCTCAACACCAAACAGCGATTTACCGGTACGACGGTCCAGTACGTAAATCTCCCCCTGTTTGGTCGGCATGATAATGGCTGGCGTTTTGCCGCCATTCTTATCAGGATAATCCACCAGCGTGGGTTGTGAACCGGGATCGTAGTCCCAGACGTCTTTATGCGCCGTCTGGAAGGTCCACGCTGGCAGCCCGGTATCAATGTTGAGTGCGGTCAACGAAACGGAATACTTGTTCTCCGCGGGTGTGCGAGTACCGCTCCAGTAGTCGCCGGATGAGTTACCCACGGGCAGATAAACCAGCCCCAATTTGTCGTCACCGGTAAAGGAGGTCCAGACATCTGGCGAACCGCGCTTATAAGCATTTGGTCCTTTCTTCGGGGTTGCGGTGTCTGGCGCGGCGGCATCCCACGCCCATTTCAACGCGCCGGTACGCACATCATAGGCTTTGATCACACCCGGAGGACCAAAAGCTCTCTGACCATCTATGGTCTGATGCCCTACCACCAGCGTATCGCGGATCACCACCGGTGCAGAGTTGATGGCGACATAACCGTCATAGGTTTCACCCATGTCCTCAGCCAGATTTACCGTGCCTTGATGACCAAAGCTGCGACATACCTCACCTGTTTTGGCATTCAGCTCAATGATGCGTGCATCCAACGTACCGAGAATGATGCGTTGCTGGCAGTCACTGTTATCCCCTTCTGGCATCGCCGCCACTTGACCTGTGGTCGCGTGGCTGTTGGTTTGACTGTCATACCAGGTCAAACCGCGACAAGCGGCAGTGTAAGGGATCGACTTGTCGCTGACCTTCGGATCAAAATGCCACTTCTCTTTCCCGGTTGCCGCATCCAGCGCAAATACCATGTTGCGCGCGGTGCAAGTATATAAAGTATCGCCAACCTTAATTGGCGTGTTCTCCCCACCCCAACGCGCCTTGGGCAGGTCGCCAGTACGGAATTGCCAGGCAAGTTTCAGGTCTTTGACGTTATCGGGCGTAATCTGATTCGCATTAGCAAAACGTTGCGATGCCAGCGATCCGCCGTAGGTATACCAGTCGCCATTATCCGGCGTAGAGGCTTTCCCGTTGCCGGTGTCGGCCAGATAGTTCGCTGAGCCTGCTGCTGGGACATTGGTCGCAGGTGTCTCATTCAGTGGCGCAAACGGCAACGCAGCAGCCACAATAAATGCCACGATTAACAAACCTGCCAATACACGTGATGCACCCCGACTGACCCGTGGTGCCAGATTAGGCAGTTGGAAGGCAAACCAGATGCCGAGAATAAGCATCAGAGCGAAACGTGGTACCCAACGCCAATAATCGAGACCAGATTCCTGGATGGTCCAGATTAAGGTGCCGATAAACACCAGCGCGAACCACGTCGCGCCGCTAGTTCTTCTCATAAAGATCAGCACAGCGGATATCACCAGCCCTATTCCCGCCAGCACGTAATACCAGTTTCCGCCTAATGCTGCCAGCCAGCCGCCTCCCACAGCCAGCGTGATGCCTAACAGCAGCAGGATCAGAGCAAATAATCTATTCCAGAACGAGAGTCTGGTTATTCGGTTTGCGATGTTCAAAATAAATTTCCTTTGCCAAAAGAATTGCAGGATTGAATATTTTTTAAACTTCGCCGTAAATTTTAGGATCTCTGAGTTATTTCACCGCGATTTATGGCCAGGATGAGAAACAATCGGCACTTTTTATCCGCTTATTATCCTTACTGTTTCCGCCATAAATTATTTTCCCTGCCTCGATCAATTTCTGACACATCATTTCCACCACAACAAACGCTGTTTTTGATCTGGCGCAAGATCGCCGATTCGCTCTGCTGTCAATTTATCCCTTACAGAGCGCACAGCGCCAAATAAGAAGAGGATACGAATATGACAGGCAAATTAGGCTTAACAGGATTGCTGTTGGTATGGCTGGTGTACGTGGCATGGATGGTCAGTTACTACTCCGGTACATTTTCACTGTTCACTCATTGATGACAGCGGTAATCCCGGCCATGCCGGGGTTACTTGCCCAGTCCCGACCTGATTCTAACCTCACAATTCCCCCGTATTGCTCCCCAATCAAAGGCCAATTTCAGCCTGAAATCGCCACATTTCGCCTTGCCTGTGCCTAACAGAATCTGGCTTTTGAGCCGATTAAGCACTATTATTCAACTCATATTATGAGCCGAATAAATTTTCAATCAGCTCACACTGTGAGCCAAATACATCGATTATTCAGCTCATCTCGTCAAAGCATTGAGGTTAAACATGTGGATATGGCAACAGCCAGACTGGCCGCAGTTTCACTGGCAGGATGAAAAATTACTGCCACGTTTACGCTCGCTGCAACAGCAGCGTGGTGTACTGCTGGGGCGCGCAAGCGTGGCTGATAATAACGATCAGCAGACGCTGGATACGTTACTTAACAATATCCTCGCTTCCTCCGCGATTGAAGATGAGCGCGTCAACGCGCAATCGGTGCGATCTTCCCTCGCCCGTCGGCTGGGCGTGACGCTTGAACAACCCTACCCGGTTTCTGAGCGCTCGGAAGGACTGGCCACCATGATGATGGATGCCATCTCCCAACGTGATACGCCATTGACGTTGGAAAGACTATGCCAGTGGCATCACTGGCTATTTCCTGCCAGTGAATGGTCCCTCAAACGTTTCATTGTCGGTGCGTTGCGCGGGGAGGAGCCGATGCAGGTGGTGTCGGGGCGCATAGACCGCCCTACCGTGCATTTTGAAGCGCCGCCCCGGGCTGGCTTAGAAGCGCAACTTGAAGCTTTTATCGCTTGGTTTAATCACAGTCGTGATGATGTGATGCTCGACCCCCTGCTACGAGCGGCTCTTTGCCACTTGTGGTTTGTAACGCTCCATCCCTTTGATGACGGGAATGGCCGTATCACGCGCGCGTTGACAGACCTGGCACTGGCGCAGGCAGACAGCCAAAGTATTCGCCTGTATGCCATGTCTGCGTCGATCCTGACACGACGCGCCGATTATTATCGGATTCTGCAGGAAACCCAGCGCGGTGAACTGGATATCACCGAATGGCTTATGTGGTTTCTGGATGTGCTGCAAGACAGTCTGGATCAGGCGTTAGCGATTGTGACGCGCACGCAAATCAAAGCCCGCTTCTGGCTAATCCACAATGCGGCTCAACTGAATGCGGAGCAAACGCGCGTGCTCAATCGATTACTCGACGGCGGCGAACAGGGATTCACGGAAGGTATCAGCGCCAGTCAGTATCAGAAGGTGGCGAAGGTGAGTAAAGCCACGGCGACACGTCATTTGGTAGAGTTGTTGGAAAAAGGCTGTCTGGAGAAATTACCGGGCGGTGGGCGCAGTACGCGCTATCAAATTAAGCATTAACCGTGAAGGGCGACCCATGGATCGCCCTTCACGCATCAAGCCGCTTTAACCGCGCGTACTTTCTTTTCTGGCGCACTCACTTCTGCATCAGCAGAGGCTTCCGTTTCGCTCTCTGCGCTCTCAACAGCTTCTTCCTTCACCGCATCCGGTAACTTGCTGGTGCGAAGGATATGCTGCACCGCGTCTTTCTGTTCTGCCAGTAACATGCCCAATGCTTCGGCCTGCGCTTCATCCAGCTCAGGCTGATGCTGTTGCAGCCAGTCGGTGAAGGCGTCAGCCATATCGAGCATTTTATCCCAGGCATCCGCGTCTTTTTTATTGGCAAACGTCATCTTTTCTTCACCCTTTCTGACAACAACATATTTGGTTTCGACTGCCATGATGCACCTCGGTTAACTGTATTTATATACAGTATATTCTAAGCAAACTTTTTTGAGCAATCACTTTCTGCTCATTAAGCCAGTAATTCTTCCAGGAACGTTGCCAGCGCTTTGCGCGGATCGTCCTCTTCTGACACGATCATTTCGATGCCCCACTGTCCCAACACCTCTTTTGCCACCGGGTTATTACGATTGGTGAACAGATAGGATTTAGGACGCGCGGTTGCGAGGCCCGTTCGCCCCCACATTTTTGTCAGCCGGTAGAATAACAGACGAATATTAAAATCGCTGATGCTGTATCCCACAAACAACACGGAGTTGCCCATCACATCATGGGTCAGTTTGATATCCAGCGGCGAATCGAAATAGAGGCGTTCAAAGTAGCTGCTTTCATCTAAAACGATAGAGGTATCATCGTCAAAATCGCCATGAAGTTTAATGATATGGCGCTTGTCTTCTGTCAATGAAACCAAATCCGCCGCGTTGGCGACCTTGCTGTAGGGCACGTTATGCGCCTCGTGTGCCATTTCCAACCAGCGATCGTAGTTGGTGGTGTAGATGCGCGAAAAGTTGCCCTGAGTGATCATGGTATGGATTTCAGAACTCCGCACATCAATGTCCGGGCGGTGCCATTCACGATCCATCCAACTGCGTAAGGGACCCAGCGATCCTTTGCGCTGCTTGTAATATTCCGCCAATGACAGATGTGTGCCGTAGGTGTTGAAGATTTTGGGATCGTAACCCAGCTCTTTCGCGAGATGCGCAATCAGCTCATGCCATTCCGGCAAGCCAAGATTGCGTGAGATACCCGCCCCCGCGAACAGGATCAGTTTTCCTGCATCGTAGGCACGTTTGAGTTCCGGTTTCATGCCAGTCCCCGTGATGTTTTTAGAAAGGTGGCGAAGCGGTCCAGCGCTAAGCGCCGCATTGAGATCTCGTTTTTCAGTTCACCCATTTCAGCAAAAGTCTGGGAGTGACCTTCAGGAATAAACACGCAATCCCACTGAAATTCTTGAGGTCCAGCGGGTGCCGGTGCAATGGTGCCACGCAGTTGACCTTCAAACTGATACATTTTGCGCCCATCGCAGTAGCCGAGCACCGTCTTTGCTGTCACGTTGGGGCTATCTAAACCGCTCACCAGTTTAGTAAAGCGCTCCGCATGCAAACGGCTCCAGAAAATGCGCGTCAGGCCGGCAGGTAAACCGTTTAGCCCATCGAGATATAAACCGGTGTGTTCAACAAACAGCGGACGACCAATAATAGAAAAGGCTTTAGTGAGTTTGTCACGCACCAACTCCACCTCATTTTCAGTCTGAATCTCTTCAATGCGGCGGGCGATGGGGATCACCTCCACGCCCACTGGCTCCAGGATGGTACGGACTTCGGCCAGCTTGAGTTCATTCGCAGAAAGGAATCGAATTTTCATTGCAACCCGTCGATTTTGAGGTATTCAGGCCTCATTCTAACGCGAGGCATTGTCAGTGGGTAGGAACAATCTTCCTGTGGGTAAACTGGACGATACTCCTTGCATGCTTCTGGCAGACGCTGACCAGGAGAAAATTATTGACTGTCACCGCCATCTTATATCGGCTTATCATCTATCATTGACAGACTGTTCTGGACTATCTCAAATTACCATCAAGCCGGATTCTGTGTAAATAACATGAAAACAGTTATGACAGCCGTCTCGCTTTTCCTTAATATACCCTGCTGAAAATATTAAATAATTATGACACCAATGAGATAACTCATGATCTCTTATTTCAGTTCAAGATATTCTATGATCCGCAATCTTCCTTTCATATTGAAAGGAGACAGTCTGGAAAAGAAACTTCGCTTAACCTTATTAATCGCCGGGATTTCCAGCATTTTTGCTGGGCTGTTTATGATATATTTTAACTACAGCCGTGGCCATAATGATGTGGCATTATTGTATTGTGTAAGCAGCGCGTTAGGCGTTTATATCACCTGTGCGGCCTTTTGCAGTCGGTTGAAACATCACCTCTACATCATTGTTCATGCTCTTTTGGTGAGTATTACCCTGTTGCTATTAGTCGATAATTATCATACAGCGGGTAAACATACCGAATACAATTACCTGCTGGCTTTAACCATTGGTTCTTCGCTCGTGTTGCGCCAACAGTCTGGCTATCTTAGCAAGGCATTCCCGCTTATTTGCCTGGCAGTGTATCTCCTGTTCATCGTGACTGGGCTCACCTGGCAGAATGGTGGATTTCAATTAAATATCCCTGAAGAGTATGGATTTTATATTGTCAATTGCAGTGTCCCGATCGTGGCATTGTTATTAACGGTATTTACCTCAAGAGGTAATTATTCGGAAACCGACCTGATTAAGCGTGAACTGTCAAATGCTATCATCAACAACCAACTGGAACTCTACTATCAACCTCAAGTAGATGTGGATAAGAAACTGATTGGCTTTGAAGCCCTGTTACGCTAGAAACATCCGGTGAAAGGTTTTATTTCCCCGGAGGTTTTTATCCCGGTAGCGGAGAAAAGCGGGCTGATTATTGAGATCGGTAAATGGGTGATGGAACGCACCCTGCAACAGATGTCGGATTGGGACCGCATGTTCAATCTGACCAACCTGAAATTTTCGATCAATATCAGTCCCTTGCAATTAATGCATCGGGATTTTACTCAGGATACGCTGCTGACGCTTTCGCATTATAAAATCAGTCCCGAAAGACTAAAGTTTGAAATCACTGAGACCACCTTTATCTATGATCAAAAGCGCATCGGAGACGTCATCGCGCACTTTAGCCAACTGGGTATTAAGTGGGCGATTGATGATTTTGGCGTGGGCTACTCGTCTCTCAAATCGATCAGTGATTTTGCTATTGATGATATAAAAATTGACAAGTCATTGATAATGCAGATTTTCAAAAATGAATCTGCCGCTATTGTGGTACTCAAAACTATCGAATTATCGCGCGATATGGGGCTGAACGTGTTAGCCGAGGGCATTGAGAGCGAAGAGTATTTCGAATATCTGCGTGACAAAGGCTGTCACCTGTTCCAGGGCTATCACTTTGCTCGCCCTCTTCCGGCGGGAGAGGCGGCACTGTGGATACGGAGAGCATCAAGTTAACGCTGAACTGTACTGTGCAGGCGGCATCACTGCCGCCTGAAGATCAAAATATCGCTTTCGCGATGGCTAATGCGAGTCCCATGGTGATCATTTGCATCGAGACCATCCATTTCGTTTGTGAGGTGATCGCCTGGTACAGATCGCTTCTGATAGCCAGAACATCGGCTTTTGTCGCGTAGTTTTGTTTTATTGAGGCGATATCGGCTTTGATTTCCCGAACTTCTGAACGCACCTCGGCGAGATCCTGCTTTGTTGCATGGTTAGATTTGATAACAGCGACATCCGTAGCTAAATCAGAAAATAAATTCTCTAGCTTTTTAACTCTCGATTCCATTTCAATTCCCCAATGTGTAAATGATTAACCAGTCTGTCTTGCTGGCATTAATATTCAACGCATTCAATCAGAGAAACAATACCGTTGCTCGTAAGAGAGAAAGAAATAAATGAGATAATTCACTCGCATTTACTAAAACAAGACCTCAATCAATAACCAATGAAAACAAAAAACTCACAACAATTAAATTGTGAGTTTTCTCGCAACCAATAACTGAGTCGACATTATTGATACACAATACCTGGCGGGTTTACCTGAGAAGCCTCCACTGCCTCCTCCTGCTCGCCCCAGCGCGCTAAAACCTGTTTATACTGCCCGCTGGCTATTGCACCATTGATCGCCTGCTGCAACGCGACATCCAGACCATTGCCTTTTTTGGTGGTGACAGCCACCCAGGCGCGGAACGGCCCGTGGCCAACGATTTTGGTTTGCCCGCGTGAAGCGACTTTCCATGCCGCCATTGCTTGCGGCCCAAAAGAGGCATCTGCCCGTCCGGAAAGCAGCGCCAGCGTCGCGGACGCATCATCATTCAGGTAAATCGGTTGAACCGGCGCCAGACCCTGCGCCCGGTTTTTGGCATCCCAACTCAGTAATATTTTCTCCTGATTGGTGCCCGATCCCACAATAATACGTTTCCCTGCCACATCTTCGCGCCCTTTGATGGCGGTAATCGCACTGTCGGCTTTCACCGCGAAGGCGTGGTTGTCCGCGCGATAGGTAGCGAAATCGAATTTCTGCTTCCGCTCCTCTGTCACCGCAATATTAAACATCGCCACGTCATAGCGCCCCGCCGTGATACCCAACGGCCAGTCTTCCCATGCAGCGGGCACCAGCTTTAACTTCAAGCCCAGGCTGTCCGCCAGCAAGCGGGCAAAGTCCGGGTCACTGCCGATGAGCGTTTTGTTATCCGAAGCCCACAAGCCAATCGGCGGCGAGTTCGAAGCCGAGGTCGCCACCGTCAAATATCCGGGATTCACAAAGTGAAAGCCGGGCGGGATTTTGGCGATGGCTTGCGGATTCGCCGCAATATTGATTGGCGTTTCATTATTTTTCGCATCCAGCTTTTCAGCGGCAAACAGCGGGGCGCTGAATAACCACGCCGCCAGCGCTGACACAATCACTCGTTCCATTACAGCACCCGTGCCAGAAAACGTTTAGTGCGCTCATGGCGCGGTTGACTCAGAACCTGATGGCTGCTGCCCTGCTCGACAATACGGCCATCCACCATAAACACCACGTGGTCCGCCACCTCACGCGCAAAGCCAATCTCGTGCGTGACAATCACTAAGGTCGTGCCGGATCGCGCCAGCTTTTTAATCACGTCCAGCACTTCCCCCACCAGCTCGGGATCGAGCGCTGAGGTGGGTTCATCAAACAACATCACCCGAGGATTTAGCATTAACGCGCGTGCAATCGCGATGCGCTGCTGCTGTCCGCCAGAAAGATGACGCGGCCAGGCATCGGCTTTGTGGCGCAGTCCCACAATATCCAGCAGTTCGCCGGCGCGTTCGATTGCTTCACGACGCGATAGCTGACGATGGGCAATCGGTGCCTCAATCAGGTTTTCCAGTACCGTCAGATGCGGGAACAGATTGAAGTTCTGAAAGACATAACCGACGTTGATGCGTTGGCGCAAAATTGCCTTCTCTTTCAGCTCATAAAGTTTGTCGCCACGACGCTGATAGCCAATGTAATCCCCGTCGATTTGGATAAAACCTTCATCTACGCGCTCCAGATGATTAATGGTGCGTAGCAGCGTGGATTTGCCGGAACCTGAAGGGCCAAGGATCACCGTCACCGATCCGGGTTCCAGCTCCAGCGACACCTCATCCAGCGCTTTATGTTTGCCAAACGACTTACTCACGCCGGTAATGCTGATAGCACCGGTGCTGTGCAGATGACGATAATCAATGGCCTCGGACATGGGATAGCTCCTCATTCGCGGTAGAAGTGACAGGTCGATTGCGCCACTGACGCCAGCGCGAGGGTTGTGGCTCACGCGTCACGCTGCGTGCCAGCCAGCGTTCAACGCTGTGCTGCAGCAGTGACAACACGGTGGTGATGATCAGGTACCAGGCCGCGCCCACCATCAGCAAAGGAATCACCTGCTGGGTGCGGTTGTAGATCATCTGGATGGTATAAAACAGCTCCGGCATCGCCAGCACGTACACCATGGACGTGCCTTTCGCGAGGCTGATGATTTCATTAAACGTGGTGGGAATGATGGCGCGCAGCGCCTGCGGCAGAATGATGCGGAACGTGCGTCGCGAAGAGGATAACCCCAACGCCGAGGCCGCTTCAAACTGACCGTGATCGACCCCTAAAAAGCCACCACGAATAATCTCCGCACTGTAGGCGCTTTGCACCAGCGTCAGGCCAATCACGGCTGCCGGAAATTGCCCCAGCACGTTGATGGTCTGGAAATGGCCCCAGGAGATCGCCGTAAAAGGCACGCCCAGCGACAAGGTGTCATAGAGATAGGAGAAGTTATACAGAATGATCAGCACCACAATCAGCGGAAGCGAACGGAACAGCCAGATGTAGCCGAACGCCAGCGTGCTCAACAGCCAAGAAGATGAGAGCCGCGCCAACGCCAGTAAGCCGCCGAAAAACAGGCTCAGCACCGTACCAAAGAGCGTCAGCAGCAGGGTTTGTCCCAATCCATACAGGATCACCGGATCAAAGAACCAGCGGGCAAATACGCGCCACTCCCAACGCGGATTAAAGGCCACAGAATCAATCACGCTGGCCAGAATAAACAGGGCGACAATCGCCCCGATTACCCGTCCAGGATAGCGTGCAGGCACCACGGTCAAGCGTTGTTCTTTACTCATCTCAACCCCTTAGCTGGCCTGCGCCACGCTGTGCACATCAATGACTTTTAGAAAGCGCAGACGCCCGTCATGCGGCGGCTGACCGTAGATTTCCATATCTTCGAGTAGCGCAAACTGCGGCTGATAGCCATGGCCGATGTAGAGCTGCACGGCTTCCGGCTGACGAAAACCGGTGGTCAGAAATACGCGCTGATAACCGGCGCGCAAGGCGCGCCGCTCCAGCTCTTGCAGAATCAGCAACGCTAAGCCCTGACGGCGAAGATCGCTGCGCGTCCAGATACGTTTGAGTTCCGCCGTCACCTCGTCATAGGGCTTGAACGCCCCCATCGCGATAATCTCGCCATCGCGCTCCAGTACGATAAACAGCCCGCGCGGCGGCAAATACCATTCGCTGAGTTCGACCTCATTGGCGCTCTTAAAGAAGTCGCCATAGCGCGCCGCATACTCGCCGAACAAACCGGTGATAATCGGTTGCAGTTCTGCGGCTTCGGGGTGCACTTCGCGGAAGAATTGCTGACTCATGCTGCCTCCTTAATCGCCCAGACCGGCAGGGTTGATTTCAGAGTGATCCAGACGCTCCACGCCTTCACCCCAGCGATTCAGCACCTTGTCGTAATCGCCGTTTTTGATCACACCGTTCAGCGCGGTGTTGATCGGTTCCGCCAGGCCGCTGCCCTTCTTCACCGTGACCGCGATATGCGCCGCTTTTGGCCAGCCGCCATCGACGCTACCCACCAAGCGGGTCTGATGCGTCAGTGCCGCTTTCCAGGCACCAATCACATTCGGACCGAAGTAGGCATCGGCACGGCCCGACTGTAACGCCAGCGTTTGTGCAGCATCATCCTTGGTGTAAACCGGTGTGAAAGGTTTCAAGCCTTTGGCCTGGTTCTCTTTGTCCCACGCCAGCAGGATCGCTTCCTGGTTAGTGCCTGAACCCACAATAATGCGCAATCCGGCAATATCTTCCGCTTTGCTGAGCGATTTGATGGGGCTGCTGGATTTGACGTAGAAACCGAGAGAGTCTTTGCGATAGGTCGCAAAGTCAAAACGCTCTTTGCGCTCTTTGGTGACGGTAACGTTGCTGATAGCAGCATCATATTTGCCCGATGCTACGCCCAGCGGCCAGTCTTCCCATGAGGTCGGCACCACGTTGAGCTTCAGGCCCAGGCTGTCCGCCACTAACCGGGCAATATCCACCTCACTGCCCAGCAAGGTTTTGTTGTCGTCGCTAAACACTGTCAATGGCGGTGAGTTTTGTGCTGCGACGGCTACCGTAAACGAACCCGGCACCGCAAATTTATGTCCGGCCGGTATCTGCGCGACAGCCGCCGCATTTTTTGCCGTGTTCACCGGTGTTTTATTCGCTTCAAGACTGATTTGTTGACCATTCACCGCCACATCATCAGCGAATGCCGCACTGCTCAGGCCCAGTAACATCAGTGCGATAAGGTTTTTTTCTGCATAGTGTGTTTTCTCTTTAAATTATTGTTGTGTGAACTGATTAACCGGATCTTTCAGGCCAAAGCTGGCACGCAGCGTGGTGCCGGGATATTCGCTGCGGGTTAAGCCGCGTGCTTGCAGAATGGGGATCACGCGATCCACAAAGCGCTCGAAGGTATCCGGCGTGCCGCCCTGAATAATGAAGCCATCGGTGGCCTCGCTTTCGAACCACAACTGCAAGCCATCCGCCACCTCTTCGGGTGTGCCAAAGAACAGCGGGCGAGGTGTCGCCGCTTCCAGTGCGGCCTGGCGTAACGTGTGGCCATGCTCACGCGCTTTGCGTTTGATTTCGTCAGTGGTGCTGCGGAAGCTGTTCTGACCGATATCGCCGATATCCGGGAAAGGTGCATCGAGGGGGTATTGAGAGAAGTCGTGATGGTCAAAGAAGCGACCCAGGTAGTTCAGTGCATCCTTAATGGACACCAGCGCAGCAGTGGTTTGATACTGGCGTTCAACATCGTCTGCATCATCACCAACGATCACACCCACGCCCTGAAAGATATGCAGATCCTGCGGCTCGCGTCCGTTCGCCACCAACTGCTTTTTCACATCCTGATAAAAAGCCTGCGCCTCTTCGCGCGTGGGTTGATGGGTAAAGATGGCGTCCGCATGACGCGCAGCCAACTTTTTACCGTCTTCAGATGCACCTGCCTGGAACACGATCGGACGCCCCTGCGGTGTGCGTTCAATATTCAGTGGACCTTGCACCTGGAAGAAATCACCGTGGTGATTGAGCGTATGAAGCTTCTCCGGATCAAAGAACTGACCGCTCTCTTTATTACGCACAAACGCATCGCCCTCCCATGAATCCCAGAGCCCTTTCACCACCTGCAGATACTCATCAGCGATACGGTAGCGCAGCGCATGCTCGGGATGCTGCTGACGAGAAAAGTTCTTCGCCGATCCCTCCAGCGGTGAGGTCACCACGTTCCAGCCCGCGCGACCGCCGCTCAGGTGGTCAAGACTGGCGAACTGGCGCGCCACCGTGAAGGGTTCGCTGTAGGAGGTGGAGACCGTGCCCACCAACCCTAAATGTTCAGTTACACCCGCCAGTGCCGAAAGCAGCGTGAGCGGTTCGAATCGATTAAGGAAATGCGGGATCGATTTTTCATTGATGAACAAACCATCAGCGACAAACAGGAAGTCCAGTTTTCCGGCCTCGGCTTTACGTGCGATATGTTTGGCATAGTCAAAATTGATACTGGCGTTCGCTTGCGCGGCGGGATGGCGCCACGCTGACATATTGCCTGACGCACCATGCAGGATAGTGCCGAGTCGCAGTTGTCTTGCAGTCATAATGTTCTCTCTTTTCCATGGCACAGCCTGACGGCAACGTAACGTTGCCGTGCAGAACAAAGGTATTTGTGAAGGGGGTTAACTCAGAATGGCGTCACGACATCGTGCATTGAGATGCTGCAATGCCTGCTGAGCCAGTTGGCTGAAGTAGTGGGCTGCAGGTGCGATCAAGGCTTCGTCTGGATTAAATCCACCATGATGCAGGCCATATTCGCTGGCACTGCCAATGCTGACAAAGGCACCGGGGATCTGCTGTAAGTAGTAGGCAAAATCCTCACCACCCAGATGCAATTCGGCGGTTTGCACGCGGTATCCCACCTCTTGCGCAATCTGGCTGGCAAATTGCGCCCAGCGCACATCGTTCTCTAGCACCGGCGGTCCCGGATGCCAGCTGAAAGTGGCCTGAGCACCGTTGGCAGTTGCGATATTCTCAACAATTTGCCGTGCACGCTGCTCCAGTAAGGCGCGCACCTGTTTGTCATGGGTGCGCACCGTACCGCCAAACTCGGCTTCGGCTGGTACTTCGCTGCCGCCTTTGCCCGCTTCGATGCGTGTCACGCTGAGTACTAAACTGTCGAGGGTATTGAAGCTGCGGCTGGTCAATGATTGCAGCGCCTGGATGATCTGACTGGCGACCAGAATGCCGTCTCTCGCTGTGTCAGGTCGTGCGCCTTTAGCAGAAACATGCACCACAAACTTATCGGCATTGGCATAAAAGGCCCCGCCACGGGTTGCAAAGGTGCCGGTAGGTAAGCCGGGTTCGTTATGCATACCAAAGATGGCTTGCACATTGTGCAGCACACCAGCGTCGATCAATTTTCGCGCGCCGGTGGCGTTCTCTTCGGCCGGTTGGAATAGGATGCGCACGCGACCGGGCAGTTGATCTTCAATAGCCTTGAGTTGCAGCGCCGCACCGAGCATCACCGCACTGTGCACATCATGACCGCAGGCGTGCATCACGCCGGTATTGCGTGAGCGGAATGCCAGACCGGTGGCTTCGTGGATAGGTAAGGCATCAATATCGGCGCGCAGCGCAACCAGGGGTTCACCACGACCAACCTCCACCACCACACCGGTTTCCAGCGGGTAATCGAGAGGATGCAAGCCCGCTTCCTGTAACCAGCGACGCAGACGCGCAGTGGTTTCCACTTCATGACCCGAAAGCTCCGGCCAGCTGTGCAACTCGCGCCGCCAGTCAATCAGTTGTTGTTCGCTCACGTGGCTCATCATGACCTCCGAATTAGGCCGCAACTAAGCGATGGGTCGCCAGCAGTTCCAGTGATTTGACTCGCGCCTGCTGCTCGGCAATCGGTGTATCAATCACAAACTCTTCAATGCCGAAATGCTGGTGCAGCGCGTCCAGTTTGGCGTGAACCTGCGCCGCCGTACCTTTCAAAAGCGAAGGTGTGCGCGTCTCGATCACATAGTCGGTATAACCGCCCTGACGTACATAACGTTCCGCCTGCTCCACGCTCCCGACGTTGACGCTTGGGCCATCTTTTACGTTGACGTGATAAACACGCAGATTGTCGACTAACAGATCCG
>NZ_BBOC01000034.1:0-53261 GCF_001485335.1 Type-D symbiont of Plautia stali
TTTTTAGCAAGAACACCAAAATTACTTAATTTTGGCTTCTTTGTAGATCACGTGCTGACGTACAACCGGATCGAACTTTTTCAGTTCTAATTTCTCTGGTTTAGTACGCTTGTTCTTCGTGGTGGTATAGAAGTGACCTGTACCAGCAGAGGAAACCAGCTTGATCTTCTCACGAATACCTTTAGCCATGATTCAGTTCCTTAGTACTTCTCACCACGGGCGCGGATTTCGGTCAGAACCGTATCAATGCCCTTTTTATCAATAACACGCATACCTTTAGCAGATACACGCAGAGTAACGAAGCGCTTTTCGCTCTCAACCCAGAAACGGTGAGAGTGCAGGTTCGGCAGGAAACGGCGTTTCGTCGCGTTCATTGCGTGGGAACGGTTGTTACCCGTCACCGGACGCTTTCCAGTTACCTGGCAGACTCGTGACATTTCTATTCTCCAAAAATCAAATAAGCTCGAGCTTTAAAAACTAGGTTTTGGCCGCCTCGTCAGGCCTTAGCCCGCCAGGCGAGTTCCATGTGAACCCGCTAAGCTGACCCAAACGCCAAACCCGAGATTCTCAAAGGTGGCGTAGTATACGCCGCTCAGGCGGTGTGCTCAAGTCCCGAACAGATAAAGATCCCTATGGATCGCGCGAAAATGCATCATTTCTGCCCAACCAGACGCATGTTTTACAGCCAGCCGCGCTCAGCGAAAGAAGTGTACTCGCCGCGACCGATCACCAAATGGTCAAGCAAACGAATATTCAGTAAGGCACAAGCCTGCCCGATTTTACCGGTGATATCGCGATCGGCGCGACTCGGTTCAGCGATGCCAGAAGGGTGATTATGCGCCAGAATCACGGCAGCGGCGTTGAGTTTCAGCGCTTCACGCACAATTTCACGTGGATGTACCTCAACGCTGGCAATGGTACCGGAAAACATCTTCTGTGCCTGCAAGACGCGATGTTGGTTATCCAGAAACAGCGCCATAAACACTTCTCGTTCCTGATGCGCCAACACGCTTTGCAGGTAATGACGCGTCACCTGCGGATTTTCCATCACATTTTCCCGTGCAAGCTGGCTGGCAAAAAAGCGCCGTCCCAGCTCAGCTACCGCGTGCAACTGCGTAATCTTCGCCAAGCCCAACCCTTTAATCTTCCCCAGCGCTTCATGGTTCGCCGTCATGATGCGATAAAGCGAACCAAACTCATTGAGCATCAGCTGTGCCAGCAGCATCACGTTGGTGCCTTGACTGCCCGTGCGCAAAAATATTGCCAGCAGTTCTGCATCGCTCAGTGATTCCGCGCCCTTTAACGCCAGCTTTTCCCGTGGTGCCAGTTCTGTCATTGCCTTGCCCTCCCTGCGAAGTGGCGATTGTGCGCGCCAGCCAGGTTTCACACCAGCAAGCAGATTCCGATTTCAGAGACGGCTCGCAAAGGCCGCAGGCAGTGAAAAGGCGAGTGGCGGATTTTGTGATAAAGTTCCCTCCATCTGCCGCGTGTGACGCGGCAATCCGTTTTGAGTTGAGGCCAGAAACATGACGGGATTAGCCGGTAAAAAAATTCTGCTCGGTGTCAGCGGCGGCATTGCTGCTTATAAAGCTCCTGAGTTGGTGCGTCGGCTGCGCGATCGCGGCGCTGACGTGCGTGTGATGATGACCGAAGCCGCGAAAGCGTTTATTACGCCGTTGAGCTTACAAGCCGTTTCTGGCTATCCGGTATTTGATGATCTGCTCGACCCCGCCGCCGAAGCGGCAATGGGCCATATTGAGCTGGCCAAATGGGCTGACCTGATCCTGCTGGCTCCCGCCACGGCTGACCTGATCGCGCGCCTCGCCGCAGGTATGGCGAACGATCTGGTCACAACAGCCTGCCTCGCCAGTGCAGCGCCCTTGGCCATTGTGCCCGCCATGAATCAACAAATGTATCGCGCGGCCATTACGCAAGAGAACTTGCAGCGTTTGCATCAACGTGGCGTCTTGATTTGGGGCCCGGATAGCGGCAGCCAGGCCTGCGGTGATATCGGCCCTGGGCGTATGCTTGATCCACTGGCCATTGTGGCTTACGCGCTTGAATGGGCGGCGCCCGTCAACGATCTGCAACATCTCAACATTATGATCACCGCCGGTCCAACCCGTGAAGCGCTTGATCCGGTGCGCTATATCAGTAATCACAGCTCGGGAAAAATGGGTTACGCCATTGCCGCGGCGGCAGCCAAACGCGGTGCCAACGTGACACTGGTGTCCGGCCCGGTCTCGCTGTCAACACCGGCGGGCGTAAAGCGTGTTGATGTGGGCAGTGCACTGGAAATGGAAGCCGCCGTGATGGCGCAAATCAGCCAACAACATATTTTCATTGCCAGTGCTGCCGTGGCAGACTACCGGGCGGCAACCATTGCCGCAGAGAAAATCAAAAAACAGGGTGGCGATGATAACGTCACGCTGCAGTTGGTGAAGAACCCAGACATTGTCGCCGGTGTTGCCGCATTGCAGAAAAATCGCCCTTATGTGGTGGGATTTGCTGCCGAAACCCAGAATGTGGAAGAATACGCGCGGCAAAAACGGGTGCGGAAAAACCTGGACCTGATTTGCGCCAACGATGTGGCGCAGGCCGGACAGGGATTCAATAGCGACACCAATGCTCTTCACCTTTTTTGGCAGGAAGGAGAGAAAGTCTTATCGCTCAGTGATAAGACGCTCCTTGGCCAACAATTAATAGACGAGATTGTCAGCCGTTATGATGAAAAAAATCGACGTTAAAATTCTTGATGCGCGTGTGGGTAATGAATTCCCGCTGCCAACTTATGCAACCCCAGGTTCTGCAGGCCTCGATCTTCGTGCCTGCCTGGATGGCGCTCTGGAGATCACCCCAGGCATGACCACGTTGGTGCCTACCGGTTTGGCGATTCACATTGCCGATCCTTCACTGGCAGCAGTGATTCTGCCGCGTTCGGGCCTGGGTCATAAGCACGGCATCGTGCTGGGTAACCTGGTCGGCTTAATTGACTCCGATTATCAGGGTCAGTTAATGGTGTCGGTCTGGAACCGTGGTCAGGACAGCTTCACTCTGCAACCTGGTGACCGCCTGGCGCAACTGGTGTTCGTACCCGTTGTGCAAGCCGAATTCAATCTGGTAGAAGAATTCGACACCAGCGATCGCGGTGCAGGCGGCTTTGGTCACTCTGGCCGCCAGTAACACGCGACACTTTTCGCTAAGCCATCTTTTTATTTCTCATCGCCACGGGCCATTGCGCTTGTGGTAGATGAGGCAGTATTGCCTGTTTTTGGTGAATCTCAGGGGTCTTGAAGGTCATGGCAGAAAAAAAGTCGCGAAACGGAATCGTCGCGAAGAGATTTTGCAGGCGCTGGCGCAAATGCTGGAGTCGAGCGATGGCAGTCAGCGCATCACCACCGCCAAGCTGGCAGCCAATGTAGGCGTTTCGGAAGCGGCGCTGTATCGTCATTTCCCCAGCAAAACGCGCATGTTCGACAGCCTGATCGAATTTATCGAAGACAGTCTGATTACTCGCATCAATCTGATCCTGAAAGATGAAAAAGAAACCGTTGCCCGCTTGCGTCTCATCGTGCAATTGATTCTGGGATTTGGTGAGCGTAATCCGGGGCTGACGCGCATTCTGACTGGGCACGCGCTGATGTTTGAACAGGATCGCCTGCAAGGGCGCATTAACCAGCTGTTTGAACGCATTGAGGTGCAGCTACGTCAGGTGATGCGTGAGAAAAAAATGCGTGAAGGTGATGGTTTCCAAACCGATGAAACGCTGCTGGCGAGCCAACTGCTGGCGTTTTGTGAAGGGTTACTGTCGCGTTATGTGCGCTCTGAATTCCGCTTCCGTCCCACCGCGGATTTCGACACCCGCTGGCCATTGATGGCCGCGCAGTTAGTGTAATCATGAGTGGGTGCGCATCAAGGCGCACCCTACGAAACGTCGCAGTAGGGTCGCCATTCATGGCGACCGTCATCATACAGCGAGATTAAATCCCGTACTCTTTCCGATAGGCTCGCACTTTCGCCAGATGGTCCGCCATCTCCGGCTTCTCTTCCAGGTAATCAATCAGCTCCGCCAGCGTAATGATAGCGGTTACTTTGCACTGGTAGTCGCGCTCGACTTCCTGAATGGCAGAGATATCACCCCGTCCACGCTCCTGACGATCCAGAGAAATCATCACGCCTGCCAACGTCGCGTTATGCGCACTGATAATATCCATGGATTCACGAATTGCCGTGCCTGCGGTGATCACATCATCCACCAGCATCACTTTACCCTGCAGCGGGCTGCCCACCAGCAAGCCACCTTCGCCGTGGTCTTTGGCTTCTTTGCGGTTAAAGCAATAAGGCACATCACGGTCATGGTGGTCGGCCAGCGCCACCGCGGTGGTGGTCGCAATCGGAATGCCTTTGTAGGCTGGGCCAAACAGCAGATCGAAGTCCACACCGCCGTCTACCAGTGCCTGCGCATAAAAACGTCCCAGCAGCGCTAAATCACGTCCTGTATTGAACAAACCGGCGTTAAAGAAATACGGGCTTTTACGACCCGATTTCAGTGTGAACTCACCAAACTTCAGAACCCCTTTGTTCAGGGCGAATTCAATAAACTGACGCTGCCAGGCTTTCATTTCTCACTCCTCAAATAAAGAAAAGGCGACTCTGTGGTCGCCTGTTAAATCAATTTGTTAACGCTGCTTTTTGCGCCTGAATCAACTGCTCAATGCCGCCTCGCGCCAGCGCCAGCAACTGCAGTAATTCCTCATGGCTGAACGGCTCACCTTCAGCAGTGCCCTGCACTTCAATCATGCGGCCATCTTCTGTCATCACCACGTTCATGTCGGTTTCAGCCGCGGAATCTTCCACATATTCCAGATCGCACAGCGCTTCACCGCCCACAATCCCAACAGAAATGGCAGCAACCATGCCTTTCATCGGGTTGGCTTTCAGTTTACCGGCCGCCACCAGCGCATTCAGCGCATCGGCCAAGGCCACGCAAGCGCCGGTAATGGATGCAGTGCGAGTGCCGCCATCAGCCTGAATCACATCGCAATCCAGCGTGATAGTAAATTCACCCAAAGCCTCTAAATCCACAGCTGCACGCAGCGAGCGGGCGATCAGACGCTGAATCTCCAGCGTGCGCCCACCTTGTTTGCCTTTCGCCGCTTCACGCGCCATACGGCTGTGGGTTGAACGCGGCAGCATGCCATATTCAGCGGTGACCCAGCCCTGACCTTTCCCTTTGAGGAAGCGCGGCACACCTTCTTCAACAGTGGCGGTACACAGCACTTTGGTTTCACCGAACTCGACAAGGACAGAGCCTTCAGCGTGTTTGGTGTAGTGACGAGTAAGGGTGACGGGACGCACTTCAGATGCGTTACGGCCTGCTGGACGCATGGTTTCTCTCCGGCTTGCTTAGGTTTGGCTGCGCATTATACGGACTTCCCACCCGGCTGTCCTGCCCGCGTGAGCGACAATCCCGGATGAAATTTAGCCGCAGCTGTGGCTAAATGCGCCCTTTCCTTCAAATAAAAAGACAAATGATGACAGCGATACTCCATTTCCTGCTGGCGCTGGGGGTGATTTTTGCCCTTGCGCTGCTGGTCAGCCATGACCGTAAACAGATTCGTCCGCGCTTTATTATTCAATTATTGATTGTTGAGGCCGCGCTTGGCTGGTTCTTCCTGCATTCGGCCGGTGGCCAGTCAGTGGTGACCGCCGTCGGCGGCTTTTTCGAGACCTTACTGACCTTTGCTGCACAAGGCACCGATTTTGTGTTCGGCAACATGGCAAAACAGGGCCTGGCATTCATTTTCCTCGGCGTACTCTGCCCGATTGTGTTTATCTCCGCGCTGATTGGTATTCTGCAACACTGGCGCATTCTGCCGTTGCTGATCCGCGTGGTCGGTACTCTGTTATCTAAAGTCAACGGTATGGGCAAGCTGGAGTCTTTCAACGCCGTCAGCACCTTGATTCTGGGTCAGTCGGAGAACTTCATCGCCTATAAAGGTATCTTGGGCGATATCTCGGCACGTCGCATGTACACCATGGCAGCGACGGCGATGTCGACGGTTTCACTGTCGATTGTTGGCGCCTACATGTCGATGATTGATGCCAAATATGTAGTTGCCGCCCTGCTGCTCAATATGTTCAGCACCTTTGTTATCTTGTCGATCATCAACCCTACTCGCCCGGAAAATGAAGAACACATCGCGTTGGATAAGCTGCATGAAGACCAGAGTTTCTTCGAAATGCTGGGGGAATACATTCTGGCTGGCTTTAAAGTGGCGATGATCATTTTAGCCATGCTGATTGGCTTTATCGCGCTGATTGCCGCCATCAATGCGCTGTTCTCTGCCGTGTTTGGCTACAGCTTCCAGCAGTTACTTGGCTACGTGTTCTATCCCTTTGCGTGGCTGATCGGTATTCCGACCGCCGATGCACTGCAGGCCGCCAGCATCATGGCGACTAAGCTGGTCGCCAATGAATTTGTTGCCATGATTGAGCTGAAAAAAGTGGCAGCAGAGATGACACCACGCGGGCTGGGTATTTTGTCGGTATTCCTGGTGTCGTTCGCCAACTTTGCGTCGATCGGGATTGTGGCCGGTGCGATTAAAGGGCTCAACGAGAAACAAGGTAACGTTGTGTCGCGCTTTGGCTGGAAGCTGGTTTATGGCTCAACGTTGGTGAGCTTGCTGTCCGCCGCGTTTGCTGGCCTGTTCATTTAAGGTTTTCAGGGCGCGCTTAAACGGTGCGCCCTGCTCATTTCGCTAAAACGCCACGCACACCAGCGCATCGACGCGCATCACGGATTCCTGATCAAATCGCTTTTTATAGATGTCACGTAATGTGTTGATGCTTTCTGAGCTTGAGCGGTCAGGCTGATGAATCAGCATCAAAGCCTTACTGTTTTCACGCGCCAGTTTGCCCCCTTCGCCCAGCCATTGCCCTTTACCGTCATACACGGAAAGCCCGTCTTTAAAGCGCGGCGTCACGTCGTTATCAACAAACTGTTGCCATTCACTGCTGCTCACCGTGCCACCTTTAGGCTTGTTCATACCGAACCACAAGGTGGTTTGCATCATGATGTCGCCCGAGCCACACACGGCGACCGGCGCGGTATTTGGTGGGATCTGTTCATGGGAGGTAGAGGGTGCCTGGCATCCTGCCAGAGAGAGGACAAGTACCAATGGTATCGCCAATTTATTCAACATCATAGCCTCAGAATTTTAGGTATCACACAGAACATCATAGGGTGAGAAGGGTTGATCCGTCATCCTTTTCACCGAAAGTCGCCCACGAGGTACGCTCATTACGCATACGCCTATCATGGTTTGGCTACCGTCACTATAATGCGGGGAACATTCCTGAAAATGAGTACAAGCTTATGATCCGCAGCATGACCGCTTACGCCCGCCGCGAAGCCAAAGGCAACTGGGGCAGCGCCGCCTGGGAACTCCGTTCGGTGAACCAGCGTTACCTGGAAACGTACATCCGTCTGCCCGAGCAATTTCGCGGCCTGGAGCCGGTAATCCGCGAACGTATCCGCAACCGTCTGACGCGCGGCAAAATCGAGTGCAACCTGCGCTTTGATGCCGACCCTTCTGCGCAGGGCGAACTGCAGCTCAACGAAGCGCTGGCGAAACAGCTGGTGCGTGCTGCCAACTGGGTGAAGCTGCAAACCGATGAAGGCGCAATTAATCCGTTGGATATCCTGCGCTGGCCGGGTGTGATGTCAGCACAAGAGCAGGATCTCGATGCCATCAATACCGAGCTGTTGGCGGCACTGGATGGTGCACTCGATGACTTTATCGTGGCACGCGAAAGCGAAGGCAACGCGCTGAAAACGTTGATCGAACAGCGTCTGGAGGGTGTCTCTCAGGAAGTGAGTAAAGTGCGTGCGCAAATGCCGGATGTATTGAAATGGCAGCGCGAGCGTTTGATCACAAAGCTGGAAGAAGCTGAAGTACAGCTGGAAAACAATCGCCTTGAACAAGAGCTGGTGATGATGGCGCAGCGCGTTGATGTGGCAGAAGAGTTGGATCGCCTCGATGCGCACGTGAAAGAAACCTATAACATTCTGAAGAAGAAAGAAGCCGTGGGACGTCGCCTCGACTTTATGATGCAAGAGTTCAACCGCGAGTCGAACACGCTGGCTTCCAAGTCAATCAATGCGGATATCACTGCTTCAGCGATCGAGCTGAAAGTACTGATTGAGCAGATGCGCGAGCAGATCCAGAATATCGAGTAACATCCTTTGACGAGGTTAAGTCCCGCACCTGGGGGCTTGACCTACTCTTTGCGCTGAAGCCTTTACGTGAAAAGGGTACACTTGCACTCCCCAACCCCTTAATTGACACCGCTACGCGAAACTATGCATAACCGTCTTACCATAAAAGATATCGCCCGTTTGAGTGGCGTCGGTAAATCGACCGTCTCGCGCGTGATCAATAATGAAGGGGGCGTCAGCGAAGCGACTCGTCTCAAAGTCCTTCAAGTGGTGCAGGATCAGAATTTCAGCCCGTCAAAATCAGCGCGATCGATGCGAGGCGGCAGTGACAAAATCGTCGCGATTATTGTTTCCAGACTGGACTCTCCGGCAGAAACACAGTCCGTCCGCGCTATGCTGCCGTTGTTATATGAACAGGGTTATGACCCAATCATTCTTGAAAGCCAATTCAGCACGGAGCGGGTCGCTGAACATTTACAACTGCTGGAAAAGCGCAACATCGATGGTCTGATTCTTTTTGGTTTCTCGACGTTAAGCCCAACTGTGCTTGAACAATGGCAACGCAAAACGGTGCTGGTCTCACAGGGTATGCCCGGGATCTCATCGGTCGAATATGATAATGCCGGGGCGATCCAGCTCCTCATGCTTCAGCTTATTGAAAAAAATGTCAGGCATATTAGCTATATTGGCGTGGAAGCCAGCGACACCACCACAGGCCAGCAGCGTTCAGAGGCTTACCTCACGCAATGCCAGCAACATCATATTGAAGTGACAATGGCGCTGGGTGATCTTAGCTATCAGAGCGGTTTTGATCTCACCGCTCAGGTGTTGAAACCCCATACCCAAGCGGTCATCTGTGCTTCTGATACGATTGCGTTAGGTGTTCAGAAATACCTGCAGCAGCATGCCATCAGCCATGTACAGGTTGGCTGTGTGGGCAGTAATGCCTTATTAGAGTTCATCTTCCCCCTCACCCTCTCTGTACAACCCGGTTATAAAAACAGCGGGGAAGTGGCTGTCAGACAGCTAATTTCTCAGCTCGCGGGCAACTTAAACCCTCAACAACATCTGCTCTCCCCCACGCTGCATCCGCAGGATTAACCGCACCCGTCACCCATGACCAATGTGATCTCTGGCTCAGATTTGGGAACGTTCCCATTTTTTATGTGAAGAAACACACACTATCGGGAACGTTCCCAATTATTGCAGCGACGCTTTGTGTAATGTCTGCGCCAGATGCGTAGAAAGTAAATAAGGCTTTCTGCGGTGTTAATTCTGCAGCTTAAGGCATAGAAAAATGAGCACAAACCCGCAACAGGATGTTGAACGCTTAATTGAGTATGTGGGAGGTAAAGACAATATCGCGAGTGTGAGTCACTGCATTACTCGATTGCGGTTTGTTTTGCATGATCCCTCACTGGCTTCCCCGGCAAATATTGAAATTCTGGAGATGGTGAAAGGTTGTTTCACCAATGCTGGCCAGTTTCAGGTCGTTATTGGCACCCAGGTTGGCGATTACTACAGCGCGCTGTTACGCCTGACCGGCGGCGATAAACAGAACAAAGAAGCTGTGAAGATTGCCGCACGCAACAACATGAGTGTGTTCGAGCGTGCCATCTCCCACTTTGCTGAGATTTTCTTTCCGCTGTTGCCCGCTTTGATAAGCGGTGGCTTAATTCTCGGCTTTCGCAATGTCATCGGTGATATCCCATTTAGCGATGGCAAAACCCTGGCGCAAATCTCCCCGGTCTGGCAAACGTTGTATGACCTGCTCTGGTTGCCCGGCGAAGCCATCTTTATGTTCCTGCCGGTTGCGGTGTGCTGGTCCACGGTCAAAAAAATGGGCGGCACAGAGATACTGGGCATCGTGCTCGGCATCACCCTTGTCTCACCGCAATTGATGAACGCCTATGGTCTGGGGCAGCAGCTCCCTGATACCTGGTCACTCGGTTGGTTCACCATTGAAAAAGTCGGTTATCAGGCTCAGGTCATTCCCTCGATGTTGGCGGGTCTTGCCCTTGCACTCATTGAAAACCGTTTCAAAAAGGCCATCCCTGATTTTCTGCATTTAGTCATCGTACCGATCTCCACACTGCTCATCGCGGTTTTCCTTGCCCACGCGCTTATCGGTCCTTTCGGTCGTATGTTAGGTGATGCTGTGGCGTGGGGCGTGAAAAGCGTTATGTCAGGGGCGTTCGCGCCAATCGGTGCGACCTTGTTCGGTTTTCTTTATGCACCGCTGGTGATCACCGGTGTGCATCAGACCACACTGGCGATTGATATGCAGATGCTGCAAAGCACTGGCGGGACTCCGCTCTGGCCGCTGATCGCCCTGTCGAATATTGCGCAGGGATCCGCGGTATTGGGGATCATTCTCATCAGCAAGAAGCAGAAAGAGCGCGAAATTTCGGTGCCGGCGGCGATCTCCGCTTTCCTCGGCGTGACAGAACCCGCGATGTACGGGATTAACCTGAAATACCGTTTTCCCATGCTCTGCGCGATGATCGGATCGGCTTGTGCTGCACTGGTATGCGGGCTGTATGGTGTAAATGCCAACGGTATTGGCGTGGGAGGCTTGCCTGGCATCCTTTCTATCAAACCGCAGTTCTGGGGCATTTTTGCACTGGCGATGCTCATTGCCATCCTGGTGCCTGTTGCGCTCACTTCTCTCATCTACCGACACAAATTCCACTCGTCAAAATCTGCTGCGGCACGTCATCAGGAAACAGGTTATGGCACAGCTGAATGAGATCCCTTGGTGGAAAAATGGGGTGATTTATCAAATCTACCCAAAAAGTTTTCAGGACAGCACGGGCAGTGGCACTGGCGATATCAATGGCATCATTCAGCGACTTGGGTATCTGAAAACCCTGGGCGTGGATGCCATCTGGATCACTCCTGTTTATGTTTCACCGCAGGTCGACAACGGTTATGACGTTGCCGACTACTGCAACATTGATCCGCTCTACGGCACGTTAGAAGACTTTAAACGCCTGATCCACGCCGCGCATCAATTGGGGATTCGCGTGGTAATGGATATGGTGTTTAACCACACCTCCACACAACACCCTTGGTTTAAGCAGGCAGAAAATCCAGACAGTGATTATCGGGATTTTTATCTCTGGCACAGCGGATCTCAAGGGGTTGCGCCTAATGACTGGCAATCAAAATTTGGTGGAAGCGCCTGGCAATGGCATGAGGAGAGTCAGCACTATTATTTGCATCTGTTTAGCCCCCAGCAGGCTGACTTAAACTGGCAGCATCCTCCTGTACGTGAAGCCTTAAAAGATATCTGTCGGTTTTGGGCTGACCTCGGCGTAGATGGTCTGCGGCTTGATGTCGTCAACTTAGTCTCTAAACACGCTGATTTCCCTGATGACTCCCACGGTGACGGGCGACGTTTCTATACCGATGGCCCACACATCCACCACTATTTACGCGAATTTAGCCGTGACGTTTTCCAGCCCCAGCAACTGATGACGGTGGGTGAAATGTCCTCTACGTCGCTTGAACACTGCCGTCAGTACGCTGCACTGGATGGCAGCGAATTATCCATGACCTTCAATTTTCACCACTTGAAAGTGGATTACCTCAATGGTGAAAAATGGAGTCTCACTCCACCTGATTTTATCGCGCTGAAAGCGATTTTTAACCAATGGCAGCAGGGAATGCATGGCCATGCCTGGAATGCCCTGTTTTGGTGTAATCACGATCAGCCACGCATCGTTTCTCGCTACGGTCATGACGGTGAGTGGCGTACCTGCTCCGCCAAAATGCTGGCCATGATTCTGCACGGCATGCAAGGCACGCCCTTCATCTACCAGGGTGAAGAGATCGGTATGACCAATCCAGGGTTTAGCGACATCTCACAGTACCGTGATGTTGAGACGCTCAATCTTTTCGCTGCACAGCAATCTCAGGGTGGGGATGAGCACAAGCTGATGCCGATCCTCGCCAGTAAGTCGCGAGACAATGGCCGCACGCCTATGCAGTGGGATGCGTCACTTCATGGCGGATTTTCCCGCGCCACGCCCTGGATTTCATTTTGCGATAACGTAGAGCAAGTCAACGTGGAGCAGGCGTTGGCCGACCCTGACTCCGTTTTTTACCTCTATCAACGGCTAATCCAGTTACGCAAAACTCAACCCGTGATCACCGCCGGGGATTACCGTGATTTACGGCCCACCGATCCCTCCTTGTGGTGCTACACCCGCAACGCATTCGGCCATCCGACACTCAAGGTGATCGCCAATCTCAGTCCCGCCCATCTGGAGGTCGATAGCGAACTGTTATCTGGCGATGTATTGCTCGGTAACTACCCGCCGTCTGCGTGTAAAAACACGCTGCGCCCCTACGAATGCCTTTACCTCAACCCTAAATAAAACAATGAAATAAAAGGATATAACAATGAAAAAACCAGGAAAATCCCTACGCCTCATTCCCCTTCTGGGATGCATTATTGCGGATCCCGTACTGGCGGTAGACTTCGGCGGTTACGCGCGGTCCGGCATCGGCTGGAGTAGCAAAGGCGGTGAGCAGAAGTGCGCCCGCACCACCGGCGCCAACGGGGTCTACCGGCTGGGTAATGAATGCGAAACCTATGCGGAACTCAAGCTAGGCCAGTCTTTATGGGAAGCGAACGATCAGCGCTTTTATCTCGATACCAATCTGGCCTATGCCGTCTCTCAACAGAATGATGTCGAGAGCGTCACACCCAATTTTCGTGAAGCCAATGTTCAGGGAAAAAACATTATCGATGCCTTACCAGGGTCAACATTATGGGCAGGTAAACGCCTCTATCAGCGCCATGATGTGCATATGATTGATTTTTACTATTGGGATATCTCTGGTCCAGGTGTCGGGTTAGAACATATCGACACCCCTTTGGGCAAACTCTCGTTAGCGGTGACACGCAATACCGAAGCAGGGGGATCATGGGGATTTATTGAAAACCAGATGAAGTGGCAGCCCACCATTAATGACACCGTTGATGTACGCCTTGCGGAGATCGATACCAACCGCAACGGCCAGCTGGAGTTCGGCGTCGACTACGGACGTGCGCAAGTGCAAAAAGGGTTCTCACTCGCCGAGGGAGCTTCATCACGGGGATGGATGGCCACGGCACAGCATACGCAAACATTAGCAGGCGGATTTAACAAATTTGCGGTGCAGTATGCGACCGATGCGATGACATCAATCACCACCGGACGCCCAGAGGGGGCCAGCGTGGACAATAACGGTCATATGCTTCGACTCATCAACCATGGCGCTATCGATTTCAATGATAAATGGAGCCTGATGTATGTCGGGCTTTACCAGAATATCGATCGGGAAAACCATAACGGCACCACCTGGTACAGTGCTGGTATCCGCCCAATGTATAAGTGGACACCGATCATGAGCACCCTGGTTGAGTTGGGCTATGACCAGGTCAAATCACAGCAAGTCAGCGAAAAGAATCAGCAGTACAAACTCACGCTGGCACAGCAGTGGCAGGCGGGAGAGAGTATCTGGTCACGCCCTGCACTTCGGCTATACACCACTTATGCCAAATGGAATGAGAAATGGGGCTATGCAGACGCCAGCGAGAGTGCCTGGCGCAAAAATATCGCCCTGCGCGATTCACCAGCCAAAACCTTCAGCAGAGGAGCAGGTAGTGAAGTGGCGTTTGGCGCACAGATAGAAGCCTGGTGGTAACACTGTCCCTGCGCAGGCACTCAGCTTGCGCAGGATTTCTGTCGCTCACGACCTGATTTCGCAACGCTAGCCGATTTTTTAAATTACGCAATGTAAGGCATTTGAAAGGATGCGTATTTTTGTATGATATTTTTTGACCAAATCCACGATTGTGGAGAGAGTCACTGACGACACAACATGAAAACAACCTCATGTTATTAATGATAAAAAAAGATCACTTAGCTTAATTTTTGCCGCATAGTTCCCTCCTCAATCAAACCCCTCAATCCTGAAGATTGCAGAGATTACGTTTCTTTGAAGGCACTATTTGCTAATCTACTGGTCGTAATTAGCACAGTCGTACCGCCAGGAATTCATGGACACCCTTCTTTGCGCGATACATTCACTCTTTCCCTGAAGGCGCTATGAAGAAAAACGGGCAGTTCTGTTCCAAACTTTTGCATCCCCGCTACTGGTTTACCTGGTTTGGTCTGGGTGTACTCTGGCTGCTGGTGCAACTCCCTTATCCCATTTTGATACGGCTTGGCGCCTCTGCCGGCAAGCTGTCACGCCACTTTCTGAAGCGTCGTGAGCGCATTACGCGTCGCAACATTGAACTTTGCTTCCCACATATTAATGAGGAAGACAAAGAGGTGTTGATCGCAGGCAATTTTGAGTCGCTGGGCATGGCATTGGCGGAAACCGGTATCGCCTGGTTCTGGTCCGATGCGCGCGTGCGCCGCTATTTTCACGTTGAAGGTCTGCACAACCTGCAGAATGCACAACAAAATCATCGCGGTGTGATGGCGATAGGCGTGCATTTTATGTCGCTGGAATTAGGTGGACGTATTACGGGCTTGTGCCAGCCGATGATGGCGATGTATCGCCCGCACAATAATCAGGCGATGGAGTGGGCGCAAACCAAAGGCCGTATGCGATCGAACAAGGCGATGATCGATCGTCGCGATCTACGTGGCATGGTGCAGGCGCTGAAACAGGGCGAAGCGGTTTGGTTCGCACCGGATCAGGATTACGGCCCGAAAGGCAGCGTATTCGCTCCGTTGTTTGCCGTTGAGAAAGCGGCTACCACCAACGGCACTTTCGTGTTGTCGCGTTTGGCGAAACCGGCCATGCTGACCATTGTGCTGATCCGTAATAGCGACAAGAGCGGCTATCAGCTGATTATTCAGCCAGAGCTGCAAAACTATCCTTATGAAGATGAAGCGGCTGCGGCGGCTTATATGAATAAAGTGATTGAGAAAGAGATCCTGCGTGCGCCAGAGCAGTATTTGTGGCTGCACCGTCGCTTTAAAACTCGCCCACCGGGTGAGGCATCGCTTTACATCTAATCTCTTGTTGCAGCAGGTTCCCACCTGCTGCGCCTTCCTGCCGCTCACATTTGCCAACCATTCTTAACGAAAAACAAGTTTGTCAAAATTTGCACAGACTCATGTAATGGTCTGCTCTCTCCTATTCTGACCAAACACATGACTCTGCAATTTAGATCCAAACTGCTCGCGCTTGCCATTGCCAGCGCCTTGCTGGCCGGTTGTGCCAACCCGCATGGCTTACACACGTATAACACGCTGCTTGATGCCAACTCACTGCAGGCCAACCAATCATTGAAAGATGCACATTTCAGTGCGGCAAACTGGCCAAAAACAGCGTGGTGGCAAAACTTTAACGATGCGCAGCTCAATCGATTGATCGCTGATGCCATGACCTCCAGCCCTGATTTACAGGTCGTCAACGCGCAGGCTGATAAAGCCAATGCACAGGTGATTGCTGCTGATGCTGAACGTTATCCTGACGTTGACCTGAATGCCGGTATTACCCGTTCTCGCGTGGCGAAAGTGGATGACCCGCTGCTACAGGGCAAGAGCTACAGCACACTGCGCACCGCCAATATTGGCATGAGCTACACCTTCGATTTGTGGGGCGGTAAGAAAGATGCCGCTGAAGCCGCACTGGGACAGGCGCGCGCCAGCGAGCTTGATCGCCAGGCCAGCCAGCTCACGCTCGCCGCCAACGTGACGCGCGCCTGGAACAACCTCAATCTGGCCTGGTCAAACGCTGAACTGGCAAAGCAGAACGCCGATCGCTCTAAGGGGATTGCTAAAATCCAGCAGCAGTATGTCAGCGCGGGTTTAACCTCTGACTATCAATATAAGCAGGCACTTTCACAGCAGAAAACCGCAGAAGCCAGCCTGACCGAAGCCCAGCAGAACGTAACCGATGCCGGAATTCAGCTCTCAACATTGATTGGTAAAGGGCCAGACTACTGGCACCAGCTGAAACCCGCCAGGATGGCGGTTCCGATCGCGGCAACACTGCCGAACAACATTCCCGCCGAGTTGCTGGGACGCCGTCCGGATGTCGTCGCGGCACGCTGGCGTGTGGAAGCGGCCTCGAAGCAGATCGCCGCAACCAAAACAGAGTTTTATCCCAACATCAACCTGGTGGCAGAGGCGGGTACGCGTTCACTGCTTGGCGATGCGTTCTTTGGAGCGCCGAGTCGCTTCTTCAATGTGGGGCCCAGCCTCTCCCTGCCCATCTTTGACGCTGGCAAGCGCCGCGCCGATCTGGCGGAGAGTGATGCCAACTGGGACCTTGCGGTCGCGCAGTACAATAAATTATTGATCGGTTCACTCGGCAACATCAGCGATACCATCACACAATTGCAATCGATTCAGGAGCAGTTGGCTCAGCAGCAGAGCGCCAATCAGTTGATTCACAGCGCATGGGATGATTTGAATCGTGAATACACGGCAGGTCTGCGACCTTATCTGGATGTGCTTACCATCCAAAACCAGCTGATTGAATCCGACCAGAAACTGGTGGCGTTACAGGCACAGCAGATCAATCTGGCAGTGGTGCTAATTGAAGATCTGGGGGGTGGCTTCCAGAATGGCACCCCTGCTGCGCAGGGATAAGCGCGGCTGGCATTCGGCCACGCATTGATGAATGATAGTCCGCATCTGGAATAACCCGCGGACTATCATGATGGAACTGAATGCTAACGCTGGCTGGTTACGGCCGCTTATCGCTGACCGACTCACTCCTTACCTCGAAATTGATGCAGCACGCCTGCAACGCAATCTGCAACTTATGCAGCAAAAAGCGGATGCCGCTGGTGTGGCACTGCGTCCGCACATCAAAACGCATAAAAGTGTCTGGATTGCTGAGCAACAACGCAAGTTGGGCGCGCGCGGCATTACCGTGTCAAAACCAAGTGAAGGTATCGCTTTTATCCTCGGCGGCGAGCGTGATCTGTTGCTGGCGTATCCCGTGGTCCATGCCGACACATTGACCGAGATGCTGGCCGTTGCGCGCCAGCATCAGGCACGTATTACCTTTATCGCAGACTGCACAGCGGGTGTGGCGGCCATAGTGGATGCCTGCCAGCGCAAGCCAACTGGCGATGTCGCTATCGCGATTAAAGTCGATGTCGGTTTGCATCGTGTGGGGATCGATCCGCACAGTGACGCAGCCGCCACACTGGCTCAACAGATCCAGAATGCGGGTATCTTTTTTGCCGGCCTGGTGTCTCATGCGGGCCATGCATACGGCGCGGGCAATGCTGCAGCCATCGCCAATGTGGCACTGCAGGAAATGGCATTGATGCGCGACGTACAGCAGCGGCTTAACACGGCGGGCATAACGCCTTGCCCGATTTCAGTGGGCTCCACGCCAACGGCTTTAGCTGCACCGGTCACCGAAGGCAGTGACGAAATTCGCCCGGGGAACTATGCGTTGTTGGATCTCACCGCCCTCCGCCTGGGTTTATGTGAACCCGATGCCTTGGCACTCAGCGTGGTCACGCGGGTGGTGGCGGTCAATCCGCACTACGCGATTATCGATGCCGGTTCGAAAATGCTCAGCTCGGACAAAGGCCCACACGGCACCAATGCCAGCGGCTTCGGTATTGCCGTTGATGAGCAGGGTAACCAGTATGAAGTGCTGAAGCTGTCGGAAGAACACGGCTTTTTACAGTACGACGATCGGGCACCCGCATTAGGTTCTCTTCTGCGCATCTTCCCTAATCACAGCTGCGCAGTCGTGGCACAGTCCGATGATTTTGTCCTGCGCCAACCAGATGGCAGTGCAGAGACCCTCGATATTCAAGGGCGCGGCAAGTTTATCTGACCATCGCATTTCCCCCTGAAACCTCTGTGACGCCACACTTCCATGAGCGGGCCATTTCCAGCCCGCTTACCTTCAGTTAAGGTACAAAATGTTGCAGGGCCTTGTTGAACGCAGCCTTGCACGTTGTTGCCGCGTCAAACCGGCGTTATCTGCTCAACAGGAGGTTCCATGCTGCCATCTCAGACAGTCACGCTAACCATTCCTCGTCACTGGTTAGATTTATATGAAACCATCTGGAAGCCGGAATGCTTTGCCAAATGGGCTAGCGGGCTCAGCGCCAGCACCCTGACCCAGGAAGGAAGCTACTGGCGAGCGAAAGGTCCCGAAGGGACGGTAAAAATCCGCTTCACGCCCCACAACCCTTTTGGGGTTATGGATCACTGGATTGATACCGGTACCGGCAAAGAGATTTACATGCCCATGCGGGTGATAGCCAACGAGCAAGGGGCGGAAATTGTGATGGTGGTTTATCGTCAACCGCTGATGTCTGATGAGAAATTCGCGCAGGATGTTGCCTGGGTAAAGCGCGATCTGGATCAACTTCTTCATCTTTTAACCCATTAGAATCAATATATTATTAATTTTTGCCATGGCTTTAACTTGCGTTGGAATCAACCAATAAGAAAATTTCTTTTTTTTACGCAGCAGTATTTAACAGTTGTACGATTTTTTAAGCGGATTTTTTCACTATTCACAAGTCTGGCTAAAGTCTCCTTACCAGGAAAATTCCTGGTGAGGTAGCCCATATGTCCGCTGACGCACTCTGATTTATCGATGTTTTTATATTTTCGTCCATTCCACTGACTTGTCATTGTCGCAAACTGTCGACAAAGACTAATAAATAGTAAATCGATCGCCTTATCTATTCAGATGCAAAATCTGAAACCATTTATTTATGAAGTTTATTTATAGGAGTTTTCTTATGGTGTTAATTTAATTAAAACACGGTATAACTCATTCACACACAGCAATACACGATAATAACAACAGCAGGGAAACAATATGGATCGCTCAACCTATCCTTTGTTATCAGAAAAAGAATTTGTTGAGATTGCCAGGAGGATGCTGGCCGGGGAATATAATAACGTAAAGGGATTTTATAACGATCTTGCGGATTTCCTCCTGACTGGGGGAGATACCGCTGAGACAATTAAAAAATTACACACCAGGGTTATATTTTTAAATTCAGAGCATCATTTAATTGAATGCATCTTAACATGGCAATCCCTGAAAGGTATCTCAGGGCTACGCCAGGAAACGCTGCATTGATGTATATCCGTCATACTTCGAACCGCAGTTGCGTTGGCTGCGTGTGCGCACCCCAGTCACTTACTGATGTAAGCTCCTGGGGATTCACCCACTTGCCGCAATTCGAATTATTTTGGGTATAATCTGTACTCTGGGCTCAGCCCGGGTGAACCCTCAATTGCACTGGTACATGTACCATAACGAGCAGAGTATGACGATAAGAGAAAAGAATTTGGCCAGCGCCAAATGGTCAATTTTGTCATCCATTAAAATCGTCGGCATTGGTGTTTTACAGCTTTCACTTCTGGCACAAATACTTCAGGCAAACGAGTTAGACCTGCTCGCTATTGCTATTGTGATGTTATTGGTCATTGATACACTGGCCGATCGCGGATTTGGCAACGCAGTGATTAGAAATAAAAACCTGAATAATAGCGAACTTTCCATTCTGTATTGGGGGAATGTATTGAGCGGAATGGTGATATTTGCCGTCCTGTTTATTGGCAGCGACCTGTACAGCCGCATAATGAATCAGCCGGAAATGGCCATTATGCTGGAAATGATTTCGGTTATATTTATTATTATTCCGCAAGGTCAACATTATCGCGCTATATTACAGCGGGAAAAACAATTTTCGCGCATCGCTTTCACCGAAACTTCCTCGGTGCTGGTTGGGTTAGGTGTCACGTTGTTTACCGTGTGGTTAACACCTTCAGTGCTGTGCGCTATCTGGGGCTACCTCGCGATGGTATCCATCAGAATGCTGGTCTACTGCTACTACGGCCGCTCCTGGTTCCAGCCGGAATACCGTTTTAGCCTGAAAAGTTTCGCCAATGTGCGTGCAAGAAACGGATAATAACAACAAGTCTGTATGGTGGGCTCTGGGCATCTGAGAAGATGCATTCGCGTGCTGGTCGCCAGCACGCTTTTTTCTTTTTCAGACCCGCAAGGCGTTCAGCCGTATCCTCCCCCATACTTCACATCACTTTTTTTTATGCGAACTGACATCGCATCGCCAATTTATCCCGCCGGTTAAGCCTGTTAGCATGTTCGCCATCAAAGTGGCTAATCCGATAACCTCTTTTTAGAAAAACTCAGTGGTCTGTACGCTGGGAAATCTTTAGGCTGGCCGCCAATCATCTGGGGTGCTCTATGTTATTAATCGTTCTCTATATTATTGGGATTACCGCCGAAGCCATGACCGGCGCGCTGGCCGCAGGGCGTCGTAAAATGGATTTGTTTGGCGTCATTATCATTGCCTCCGTTACCGCCATTGGCGGAGGATCGGTGCGTGATATCCTGCTAGGCCACTATCCACTTAGCTGGGTGAAAAACCCGGAATACATCATGATCGTGGCAGCGGCTGCAGTGGTGACCACCTTTGTTGCACCGCTGATGAATCATTTGCGTAAAGTGTTCCTGGTTTTGGATGCACTGGGCCTGGTGGTGTTTTCTATCATTGGCGCACAGGTGGCGCTGGATTCGGGGCATGCCCCGATCATTGCGGCGATTGCTGCCGTGATCACCGGCGTATTTGGCGGTGTGCTGCGTGATATGTTCTGCAACCGCATCCCTTTGGTGTTCCAGAAAGAGTTGTATGCCGGTATCGCTTTCGCCTCAGGTTGGCTCTACATCCTGTTGCTGAAAACCCCTCTGCCGAATGAGGCGGTGGTCATCATCACCCTGTTGTTCGGATTCATCGCCCGTTTGCTGGCGCTGCGTTTCCGCCTGGGCTTGCCGATCTTCAACTATCCTCATCCCGAGCACTGAGTGCGCAGCAGGAATATCCTGCTGCTGCAAAAAATCAATCAACTGTCGGACATCGTCATGCTGCAACAGGGAGACGATGCGATGCGCCAACACACTGCCAACGCCAGGCAACTGCTGCCACTCCTCGACCGATCGCGCCATCACTTGTGACCACTGTGAATCAGGCAACGCCTGTAAAGCCGCACGCGGTAAAGGTATGCCTAGCGCATTGACCCAGCGCCGTAGGGGTTGCTGACGGGTGAGATGGAAGCGCTGCCAGAACTGCTGCGCACGCTCAGTGGAGAGGCCGCTGGCCTGGGCGATTTGCTCAGGGGTGAGTGTCAGCCAGGAGAAAAGATGCGTTATCGCGCCGCTAGTGAGTAAACGTTGCCAGTTGCTGCGCTGGACCCGGGGATATTCAACACAGATTTCTCGCTGAGCCAACTCAGGCGAGATAAAAATTGCAGCCGACATGGGGGGCTAAAATGCATGCATGTCTGCGCATCGAAGTCATCCGGCAACGGCGCTGTGGGGTAATCACGTTGCGTCACGCGCCAGATAACGCGCTCCAGACGCGGAATGCCTTGGCCAGCCAGCGCCAGTGCCACCTGATCGCCGGCAATCACATCCCGTTCGCGCCAGCGACGCACAGAACCGATATTGACCCGGCGCACCGTTTTGTCATCAAGTTGAACCGGGATCACGTTGAGTATCACCGCAATTTTGCCTGTACGTCCGACGTTAAAATCCACGGATAGCACTTCACTACTCACCTCTGCTGGCTGATATTTCCATGCAGCCGACCAGCTACTTTGGCCGGGCTGCCAGTCACGTCCGGCACTCGACGGTGACAGATGCATCACCACGCCATCGGTCACAAACGGCAATGGCTCACGAAACCAGCGTTCACGCCACGCGGCGGCCTCTTCCTCATTATTAATTTGCCGACTCCAGCGTTGCGATAAACCGAATCCCCAACGGGAGAGTTGCGCCAACCGCTCACTCATTTGCACAGGTCCATCAGGCCATGCCCAGACAAACAGACCGAGCCGACTCAGTAGCGTAGAAGCGTCCCGCCGCATCATGGCGCCCGCGACTTGAGCACGCGCATTTTTGCCGCCATCCCGCGCCTGATGATGATCGGTCATCTGCAGGAACAGCTCGCCTTGCAGTACCACTTCTTCTCGATCGGTATCGATATGCTGCGGGATGGCCGGAATCTGTGTGGCTTTCTCTAACCACTGTTCGCCACGCAGACCATCTCCACGACTGATGAATGAAACCAGTTGCCCACGCCGATATACCAACGTCACCGCGACACCATCGACTTTGGGTTGTATCCACAGCGGCGCTTTATCCTGCATCCAGTACGTCACGGCCAGCTTATCGCGCAGTTTGCGCACTCCGGTGTGGGCAACCGGGTGAAGTGTACTCCCGTTCGTGGTCAGCAGAGCTTCGTAACCCGAGCGGTCAGCCGTGAAGCAGCGCTGCCACTGCTGTAAACGCTGTTGCAGACTGTCGTAATCCTCATCGCGCACCAGGCTTTTGCCCTGTCGATGGTAGGCATCGTCCCAGTGGCGCAACTGGCTTTGCAACTGAACGATCTCCTGATCGGCGCGAACCGGCGACCAGTTGGGGCAAAGCGCGTCAGCCCAGCCATCGGCACTGAGTAACACGCAGCATAGAAACAACCAACCTTTCATGAATGCACTCCTTTTTGCTTATTGGAGTGCGCATCAGGGTCGATCACCAATGTAAAACTCAACATCAGGAAGCCAACTTGCACGCTTTATAACGCCGTTACAGCGCGCAACTTCCGCAGCGGGAACGGGCTCACGGAAAAAGAATTGCCTTAGCCCAACGGCAAACGCTGCGTGGCGAGCCTAAGCCGTGTATACTGTGCAGGAAATCGACTCCGCTCTTTACTCAATTCAAGATAACCATGGCTCAAGGCACGCTTTATATTGTTTCCGCCCCTAGCGGCGCGGGTAAATCCAGCCTGATTCAGGCGCTGTTAAAGACACAGCCGCTGTACGATACGCAGGTGTCTATTTCTCACACCACCCGCGGCGTGCGTCCCGGTGAAGCACATGGTGAACACTACTTCTTCATCTCAAAGCCCGAATTCGAGGCCATGATTGCCGCCGATGACTTCCTCGAACACGCGGAAGTGTTCGGCAATTACTACGGCACCTCGCGCGCGGCAATTGAACGCGTGCTGGCAACCGGTGTTGATGTATTTCTGGATATCGACTGGCAAGGCGCGCAGCAAATTCGTCAAAAAAATGCCGGCTGCACGCAGCATTTTTGTCTTGCCGCCGTCGACCGAAGAGCTGGACCGTCGCCTGCGTGGCCGTGGTCAGGACAGCGAAGAGGTGATCGCCCGCCGCATGGCGCAAGCTGTGGCGGAGATGAGTCACTATGCCGAATACGATTATCTGATCGTGAATGATGATTTCGACTTGGCTCTGACCGATCTGAAACACATTATTCGCGCAGAACGTCTGCGTATGAGTCGCCAAAAATCGCGACATGATGCTTTAATCAGCAAACTATTGGCAGTCTGAAGTCACTTTCAGTATTATGCCCAGTCATTTCTTCATCATCTGTGGAGTAGCACACCTATGGCACGCGTAACCGTTCAGGACGCAGTAGAGAAAATTGGTAACCGTTTTGACCTGGTGTTGGTCGCTGCACGTCGTGCACGTCAGATGCAGGTAGGCGGCAAAGATCCGCTGGTTCCAGAAGAGAACGATAAAGCCACCGTTATCGCCCTGCGCGAAATCGAAGAAGGCTTGATCACCACCCAGATTCTGGATGTACGTGATCGTCAGGAACAGCAAGAGCAGGAAGCCGCTGAGTTACAAGCCGTTACCGCTATCGCTGAAGGTCGTCGTTAACAGCACTCTGCAGGTCAACCTTGTATCTGTTTGAAAGCCTCAATCAACTGATTGAAAAATACTTGCCTGAGGAGCAAATAAAGCGCCTCAAGCAAGCTTATCTTGTTGCGCGTGATGCCCACGAGGGTCAAACACGCTCCAGCGGTGAACCTTACATCACCCATCCTGTTGCCGTTGCCTGCATTCTTGCCGAGATGAAACTCGACCATGAAACGCTGATGGCGGCGCTGCTGCATGACGTGATCGAAGATACACCCGCCACCTACCAGGATATGGAACAGCTGTTTGGCAAAAGCGTTGCTGAACTGGTGGAAGGCGTATCGAAACTCGATAAGCTGAAGTTCCGCGACAAGAAAGAAGCCCAGGCTGAAAACTTCCGCAAAATGATCATGGCGATGGTGCAAGACATCCGCGTCATTCTGATCAAACTGGCTGACCGCACGCACAACATGCGCACCTTAGGTGCATTGCGACCTGATAAGAAGCGTCGTATTGCACTGGAAACGCTGGAGATTTACAGCCCTCTGGCGCACCGCCTCGGTATTCATCACCTGAAAACAGAACTGGAAGAGCTGGGCTTTGAAGCCCTCTATCCCAATCGTTTCCGGGTGATTAAAGAGGTGGTGAAAGCGGCGCGCGGTAACCGTAAAGAGATGATTCAGAAGATTCTTTCTGAAATCGATGGCCGCTTACAGGAAGCCGGTATTCCCTGCCGCGTCAGTGGCCGCGAGAAGCATCTCTATTCGATCTACCGCAAAATGCATCTGAAAGAGCAGCGATTCCACTCCATCATGGATATCTATGCTTTCCGCGTGATCGTGAAAGATTTAGATACCTGTTATCGCGTGCTCGGCCAGATGCACAGTCTGTACAAACCGCGTCCAGGACGCGTGAAAGATTACATCGCTATTCCCAAGGCCAACGGCTATCAATCCCTGCATACCTCAATGATTGGCCCGCATGGCGTGCCGGTCGAAGTGCAGATCCGTACCGAAGATATGGATCAGATGGCAGAGATGGGGGTAGCGGCACACTGGGCTTATAAAGAAGCCGGTGAAAACGGCACGACCGCGCAGATCCGCGCTCAGCGCTGGCTGCAAAGCCTGCTGGAGCTGCAACAGAGCGCCGGTAGTTCGTTTGAATTTATCGAAAGCGTGAAGTCCGATCTCTTCCCGGATGAAATCTACGTCTTCACGCCAGAAGGCCGCATTGTCGAGCTGCCTGCGGGCGCCACCCCGGTGGATTTCGCCTATGCCGTGCATACCGATATTGGTCACGCCTGCGTTGGCGCACGCGTCGATCGCCAGCCTTATCCGCTGTCACAATCGCTGACCAGCGGCCAAACCATAGAAATTATCACCGCGCCGGGCGCCCGTCCGAATGCGGCATGGCTCAACTTTGTTGTCAGTTCCAGAGCGCGTTCGAAGATTCGTCAGCTGTTGAAGAACCTTAAACGTGAAGACTCCGTCAACCTGGGTCGACGCCTGTTAAGTCACGCCTTAGGTGGCAGTAAGAAGCTGGCCGAGATTCCGGCAGAAAATATTCAGCACGAACTGGAACGTATGAAGCTGGCGGGTATTGAAGATCTGCTGGCGGAAATCGGGCTGGGCAATGCCATGAGCGTGGTGGTGGCGAAAAACCTGCTGCAATCCGGCAGTGAAGAAGCGCCAAGAGACAGCAAACGTAAAAAGCTGCCGATTAAAGGCGCAGATGGTGTACTGATCACCTTTGCTAAATGCTGCCGCCCGATTCCAGGCGATCCGATTGTGGCTCACGTCAGTCCCGGCAAAGGTCTGGTGGTGCACCACGAATCCTGCCGCAACATTCGTGGCTATCAGAAAGAGCCAGAGAAGTTCATGCCGGTTGAGTGGGACAAGGATATCGATCAGGAATTTGTCGCGGAAATCAAAGTCGACATGTTTAACCATCAGGGCGCGCTGGCTAACCTGACGGCAGCGATCAATACCGCAAGTTCCAACATTCAAAGTCTGAGCACTGAAGAACGTGATGGCCGTGTTTACAGCGCCTTTATCCGCCTCACTGCCAACGATCGCGTCCATCTGGCCAACATTATGCGCAAGATTCGCGTGATGCCGGATGTGATTAAAGTTCACCGAAACCGTAATTAGGCATGAACGCTCAACGCTTTGCTCGTATCCAGGAGATGCTGGCCATGCGCCAGCACGATCTCACGGTCTGCATGGAACAGGTCCATAAGCCACATAACGTCTCAGCGGTGATTCGTACCGCCGATGCTGTTGGCATCCATGAAGTTCACGCCGTATGGCCCAGCGTACGTATGCGCACTATGGTGTCAGCCTCTGCGGGCAGCAATAGCTGGGTAAAAGTCCAGACTCATCGCCACATCGCTGAAGCGGTTCGTCATCTGAAAGGTCAGGGCATGCAAGTGCTGGCGACCAATCTGTCGGCAAATGCCGTGGATTTTCGCGAAGTCGATTACACCAAGCCGACCTGCATTCTGATGGGCCAGGAAAAAACCGGGATTACCGCTGAAGCGCTGGCGCTTGCCGACCAAGACATCATTGTTCCTATGGTTGGCATGGTGCAATCACTGAATGTGTCCGTCGCCTCTGCGCTCATCCTGTATGAAGCCCAACGCCAGCGACAAAATGCCGGTATGTACCAGCGTCAATACAGCCTGCTGGATGAAGACGAACAGCAGCGTTTGCTGTTTGAAGGCGGCTATCCGGTGCTGGCACGCGTTGCGAAGCAGAAAGGCCTGCCGTATCCGCACATTAACGCCCAGGGCGAGGTGGAAGCCGATGCCAGTTGGTGGGCCACCATGCAAGCGACGGGTAAAAAATGAAAGGCCGTCTGCTGGATGCCATCCCGCTCAGTACCCTGACCGGCGTCGGCGCCAGTCAGGCGGGTAAACTGGCTAAACTCAGTCTGTTTACCATTCAGGATTTGCTGCTGCATCTGCCGCTGCGCTACGAAGATCGCACCCAACTCTACAAAATTAATGACCTGCTACCGGGCGTTTGGGCCACGGTGGAAGGCGAAGTGCTGCACAGCGACATCACCTTTGGCCGTCGCCGTATGCTGGTGTGCCAGATCAGCGATGGCAGCGGCGTGCTGACCATGCGCTTCTTCAACTTCAATGCCGGAATGAAAAACAGCCTCGCTCCTGGCCGTCGCGTCACCGCGTATGGTGAAATCAAACGCGGCCAACGCGGCGCAGAGATCATTCATCCCGAGTATCGCGTGCAGGGCGAACAAGGCGGTGTAGAGCTGCAAGAGACGCTGACGCCGGTCTATCCCACTACTGAAGGGATTCGCCAGGCAACACTGCGCAATCTGACCGATCAGGCACTGACGTTGCTGGAAACCTGCCCGATTGCCGAACTGTTGCCGTCGGAACTGAGTGGCGGCTTGATGAGTTTGCCAGATGCGCTGCGCACACTGCATCGCCCCCCACCTGATTTACCGCTCAGCGAGCTGGAAACCGGCCGCCATCCGGCCCAGAAACGCTTAATTCTCGAAGAGCTACTGGCGCACAATCTCAGCATGCTGGCCGTACGCGCCGGTGCGCAGCGCCATCACGCATTGCCAATGCCCGCCAGACATCATCTGGTTGATCAATTGCTGGCTGCGCTGCCCTTCTCACCGACGGGCGCACAGAAGCGGGTGGTTGAGGAGATAGAGCGCGATTTGGCCAATGACTTCCCGATGATGCGCCTGGTACAGGGCGATGTTGGCTCCGGGAAAACCCTGGTCGCCGCACTGGCGGCGCTGAATGTGATCGCGCATGGCAAGCAAGTGGCGCTCATGGCGCCCACCGAACTGCTGGCCGAGCAGCATGCCAACAACTTCCGCCAGTGGTTTGCACCGCTGGGCATTGAAGTAGGCTGGCTGGCCGGTAAACAGAAAGGCAAAGCGCGTGAAGCTCAGCAGGAAGCCATTGCCAGTGGTCAGGTGGCGATGGTGGTTGGCACCCATGCTCTATTCCAGGAGCAGGTGAAATTTAACGGCATGGCGCTGGTGATCATTGATGAACAGCACCGCTTTGGCGTCCACCAGCGTCTGGCACTGTGGGAAAAAGGCGAAGAGCAAGGTTTCCATCCGCATCAGCTGATCATGACCGCAACCCCGATTCCCCGCACGCTAGCGATGACCGCTTATGCCGATCTGGATACCTCAACCATCGACGAATTGCCCCCTGGTCGTACGCCGGTCACAACGGTGGCGATTCCCGATAGCCGCCGTGGCGATATTATTGAGCGTGTCAAAAATGCGTGTCACGAAGGTCGTCAGGCTTACTGGGTCTGTACATTAATCGAAGAGTCAGACGTCCTGGAAGCGCAAGCGGCCGAAGCGACGTGGGAAGAGCTAAAAGCCGCCCTGCCTGGTTTGCAGGTTGGGCTGGTGCACGGGCGCATGAAACCCGCTGAGAAGCAGGCCGTGATGGCCGCTTTCAAAGCCAACGACATCCAACTGCTGGTGGCCACCACGGTGATCGAAGTCGGTGTAGATGTTCCCAACGCCAGCCTGATGATCATCGAAAACCCAGAGCGACTGGGCCTGGCGCAGCTGCATCAGCTACGCGGACGTGTCGGACGTGGTGCGGTGGCCTCGCATTGCGTGCTGCTGTATAAAGCGCCGCTGAGCAAAACGGCACAAAAGCGTTTGCAGGTGCTGCGCGACAGCAATGATGGCTTCGTGATTGCGCAACATGACCTTGAGATTCGCGGCCCGGGTGAACTGCTGGGCACGCGTCAGACCGGGAACGCAGAGTTTAAAGTCGCTGATCTGTTGCGCGATCAGGGCATGATCCCCGAAGTTCAGCGTGTGGCTCGCCATATCCACCAGCATTACCCCGAGCAGGCTCAAGCACTCATTGAGCGCTGGTTGCCGGAGACCGAGCGTTACAGCAACGCATAAATGCTGACGCGGTCTTACGGGTTGCGATCGATCGCCATAAAATCACCGACAAACTTCTGCAACAGACGCGCCAGTTCGGCGCGTTCATCATGCGGCCAACTGGCAAACAAATTCTGATAAATCTGCGCGCGTGCAGTATCGATTTTATCGGTCATTGCCTTGCCTGCCGGGGTAATGACCGCTTCATTCACCCGTTTGTCTTTGGCATTTTTTTGCCGTTGCGCCAGTCCTAGCTCCTCTAGCTTCGCCACCTGACGGCTTACGGTGGTGTAATCACGCCCTGCGCGCTCCGCCAGTTCGACCACACCAATAGGACCGAAACGGCCAATCTGTATCAGCAGTGGAAACAGCGCGCGGTCGAGTTGAATATTGGACTCTTTAATCAGCAACTCATCACGCTGAGGTCGGTTGAACGTACCCACAATCATCAGCAGCGCGTTATGCAGATCATCAAACTCCGCACTATTATGTGTATTTTGCACACTTTTCATTGACGTTATCCCGAGGCAGAACTAATGTGTGCATATTACACATATTAATTTAAGGTGAAAACATGAAAGCAGCGATCGTTTCTGCGGCGGGTATCCTGCCGATATACGGTGATTTTCCGGAGCCACAGGCTGACGCAGAACAGGTTGTCGTGTCAGTTAAAGCCTCGGCCATCAGCCAGCTAGCAAAAGCACGTGCGGCGGGTAAGCACTACAGCGCAGGTTCACACTATCCCTTTATTGCCGGCATTGATGGCACGGGCACATTGAGTAACGGCGACCCGGTCTACTTCCTCGCCTTTAATGCGCCCTGGGGCAGCATGGCGGAAAGAACTTTAGTGCCTGCTGCCGCCATCGTTCCATTGCCCGCCACGCTGGATCCGGTACTGGCAGCGGCCATCGCCAATCCCGGCATGTCATCATGGGCTGCGCTGACGCGACGTGCTCAGTTACAGCCAGGGGAAACGGTGTTGATTAATGGCGCCACCGGCACTTCGGGTGGATTGGCTGTACGCATCGCCCGCCATCTCGGCGCTGGAAAAATTATCGCCACCGGGCGCAACCGTGAAGTGCTTGACCAGTTGCGTACGCAGGGTGCCGATATCACACTGACGCTGGATGAGCTGCCTGGCTCACTTCCTGCCCTGATGAAGGAAGGCATTGATGTGGTGCTGGATTATCTGTGGGGCCCGAGTGCACTCGACATCATGCAAGCCGCGGTGGCAGGGGGTGAAAAAGTGGTGCGCTTCGTCCAGATTGGTTCGCTGAGCGGTCAGGAAATCTCGCTTCACAGCAAATTATTACGCTCTTCTGGCCTGACTCTGATGGGTAGCGGTTTGGGTAGCGTCTCTGATGCTGAACTCATCGCCTGTATCAGTGAAATGCTCAACGCAGCGGCAGAAAGCGATTTTTCCATTGCCTTTAACATGCGCCCGCTAAGTGAAGTGGCGCAGGCATGGCAGGAAGATGATAGCCGCAGCCGCACGGTGTTTACGCTTTAAATCAATACAACGGCAAAGGGGCATTGCAAACGATTGCTTTCACAACGCAACCGTTTAAAATCGCCCCTTTGTTGTTATTGAGAACGTCCACCATGTCCGTCAATACCGCTGAATCTCACCAGCCAGCCACGCCTAAAAGTGAACTGATTTACCGCCTCGAAGACCGTCCGCCCTTGCCTCAAACACTGTTTGCGGCCTGCCAGCATCTGTTGGCGATGTTTGTCGCGGTGATTACGCCCGCACTGCTGATCTGCCAGGCGCTGGGTTTACCGGCGCAGGATACCCAGCACATTATCAGCATGTCACTCTTTGCTTCCGGCGTGGCATCGATTCTGCAAATCAAAACCTGGGGACCGGTGGGTTCCGGCCTGCTGTCGATTCAGGGCACCAGCTTTAACTTTGTCACCCCGTTGATTATGGGCGGGATGGCGCTGAAGAATGGCGGTGCGGATGTGCCCACCATGATGGCAGCACTGTTTGGCACTTTGATGGTGGCATCCTGTACCGAGATGGTGCTGTCACGCGTGTTGCACCTGGCGCGCCGTATTATTACACCACTGGTGTCGGGCATCGTGGTGATGATTATCGGCCTGTCACTGATTCAGGTTGGCCTGACCTCGATTGGCGGTGGCTTCGCGGCCATGAGCGATCATACTTTTGGCGCGCCAAAAAACCTGCTGCTGGCCGGTGCCGTCTTGGTGGTGATTATTTTGCTTAACCGCCAGCGCAATCCCTATCTGCGCGTTGCATCTCTGGTGATTGCTATGGCGGTGGGTTATGCACTGGCCTGGGCGCTGGATATGTTGCCCACCATCACCGCCCCCACCAACCAAGCGCTGGTCGCCGTACCCACCCCGCTCTATTACGGTCTGGGTTTTGACTGGAATCTGCTGATTCCTCTGATGTTGGTGTTTATGGTGACCTCGCTGGAAACCATTGGCGATATCACCGCCACCTCCGATGTTTCAGAGCAACCGGTGAGTGGTCCGGTATACATGAAGCGCCTGAAAGGCGGCGTGCTGGCCAACGGCCTGAACTCTTTTGTTTCCGCATTGTTCAATACGTTTCCGAACTCCTGCTTTGGTCAGAACAACGGGGTGATCCAGTTGACCGGTGTTGCCAGCCGCTACGTGGGTTTTGTGGTGGCGTTGATGCTGATTGTGCTTGGCTTGTTCCCGGCAGTCAGCGGCTTTGTTCAGCATATTCCAGAACCGGTACTCGGCGGTGCCACCATTGTGATGTTTGGCACTATCGCGGCTTCCGGTGTGCGTATTGTTTCGCGTGAGCCACTGAACCGCCGCGCCATCATGATCATCGCGCTTTCACTGGCTGTGGGCCTGGGGGTTTCCCAGCAACCGCTGATTCTGCAATTTGCGCCAGACTGGCTGAAAACCCTGCTGTCATCGGGTATCGCTGCGGGTGGTATCACCGCAATCGTACTTAACCTCGTCTTTCCACAAGAAAAGTAACCCGTACGGCAGGCTACGGCCTGCCTGTTATTTATCCGCTTTTACATCCAGGCTGTTGAGCTGTAACGGTAATTCAGGCATAACAACTTCTTACCGGATAAATATCGGGATGGATGCGATGAAATTTTTAGGCAAGTTTTTCCTTACCTTACTGCTGCTGATTCTGCTTGGGCTGGTGGTCCTGTATGTCATGCTGCAGACCCAGTGGGGCGCAGGCTGGTTTAGCCGTTGGGTAAGCGATAAAACCGCCTGGCACCTGTCGCTGAGCAAAATTGAGCACAACTTCTCTTCGCCTTCACACATCATCCTCGATGACTTCAGCTTCGGCCATGATGGCCAACCGGCGGTGCTGGTTGCCAAGCGCGTCGATCTGGGTCTGGCGCTGGTGCAATTCAGCGACTGGCTGCATTTTGACAGCATTGAAGTACGCGATGGCGAAATCAACCTTGCCAATCAAACACCGGATACCACGCTGCCGATCCAGGCTAACCGCCTGCAGCTGAATAATGTACGCATTGATAGCCCACACAGCACGCTGCCGATGATGGCCCAGCGTGTAAACGGTGGGATTGTGCCGTGGAAACCGACGCCGACAGACATGCTGGGCAGTGATGCTCAGTTTCAGATGAGCGCTGGCGTCATGACGTTGAATGGCGTGCCCGGCAACAATGTGCTGCTGCAAGGCAGCGTTAATCAGCGGCGTTTAGTACTCACCAACATTGGCGCGGACCTCGCGCGCGGTTCGATGACCGGCAACGCTGAGCGCGATGCCCAGGGCAACTGGCAGATTGATCAGCTACGCCTCAACGATATCCGTTTGCAGACCCATCAAAACCTGAGCGATTTCCTCAATCCGTTACGTGATGTGCCTTCCGTTAGCATTAATCGGCTGGATATGACGGATGCACGACTGCAAGGCCCGGATTGGGCGGTGACCGATCTCGATTTGACCCTGAAGAACATCACGCTACGCGGTGATGACTGGCAGAGCGATGGCGGCTCACTGTCGATGAACGCCGGTAACTTTATCAACGGCGGCTTTGAGCTGAACGATCCGATTGTGAATGCCAATTTCTCGGCGCAAGGCATTGAGTTGGCACAGTTCAGTTCACGCTGGGCAAACGGGGTGATCCGCGCTAACGGCACCTGGACGCGCAGCGATAAGCGTTTAACGCTCGATGACTTAGCGATTGCCGGGCTGGAATATACCTTGCCACAGAACTGGCGCGATCGCTGGCAGCAGGCGTTACCCTCCTGGCTGGACAGCGTGTTGTTGAAACACGCGACGGCAAACCGCAATCTGGTGATCGATATTAATCCCGCCTTCCCGTTCCAGATGACAGCGCTGGATGGCAGTGCCGATAACGTTCTACTGGCGCGCCAACATCAGTGGGGCGTCTGGAGCGGCAAAGCGAGTTTCAATGCGGCGGAAGCCACCTTTAACCGCACCGATCTGCGCCATCCATCCATCACTTTCAATGCTGACGATCAACAGGTTCAGATCACTGAAATGAGTGCCTTTAACGGCAGCGGTTTGCTGGAAGGCACCGCGAACGTCGGGCAGGATGCACAGCGAGCATTAACGCTGAATCTGAAGGGCCAGGCGGTGCCCGCCAATGTGTTACAAAACTGGGGCTGGCCAGCCTTGCCGCTCAGTGGTAACAGCAATCTGCTGTTGCAACTGAAGGGATCGCTGAGCGCTAATGCGCCGCTGCGTCCGAGCGTGGAAGGGAATTTGTCCGTGACTACTGATACACAATCGGTGCAGCAGACGATGCGAGGCGGGCAGGTTCAGTAAATTTGCAGAGAATCGTAGCGGCGCGATTTATCGCGCGTACCTGGAGCAACGATGTTGCTGCCAGATGCGCAATAAATTGCGCCGCAACAGAACACACAACGTATTAATTGATCCGTGCGCCGGAACCGCCCTCTTCTAACGCACCATCCGCATCGGCGGGGAGCACGATATACACCCCTTCAAACACCGCACCTAACTCATCATCACCAAACAGTTCCACTTCCATCTGCACACGCGCTTTACGGCCACGCGCCAGACGATCGAGATCGCCGCTCAATGAGCCGAGATCGGCAATCGCGCCCGGACGACCGCTGATGGGCTTGCTGTAACGAATATGCGCATCCGCCAGGATGATGGTGCCGCCAAGGTGACGCTCGCGCAGCAGCAGCCAGATAAGCCCCCACCCTGTGAGTGTGGCCAGCGAGAACAGGCTACCGGCGAACAGCGTGTGGTGAGGGTTTTGGTTGCCCGTTTCGGGCATGGTGGTGACAAACTTCTGCCCGGTATATTGCAGAATGCGCACCCCCATTTTTTCACTCAATGGGATGTGTTCATACCAGGCCTGCTGTAATTGCCCACACCAATCGGCGCGATGCAGTATGTCATCCAGCGTGACCACCGGTTTAATCATCAGGAAGTGACGCACCGGTGTGGTTTGAGGCGCGGTGATTTCACCCTGGTTGACGAAGCCCAGCTTCGCAAAGAACTCGACGGCATCTTCACGTGCGCTACAGGTGACGCGTTTCGCCCCTTCCTGACGCGCAACGGATTCCAGCGTCATCGCCACCAGCGTGCCTAAACCTTTCCCTTGCACCGAGGGATGCACGGCTAAAAAGCGGATCGCCGCTTCGTTTTCGGCGTTGATATAAAGACGTCCGACGGCAACCGGATTGCCCTGTTCGTCCACCACCATCTGATGGTGGGCCAGCGCATCCCAGGCATCACGTTCGGAGCCCTGCGGCTGACGCAGCGGTTTACGTAACATTTCCCAGCGGAACTGATAATAAACATCCAGCTCTTCCGCTGTTTGCGGCACACGAAGATGATACATAAAGTGATTCTCTCGTTCGGAGCTTGCGTGGCTGATCCCTGGCCGCTCGGCTGAAAACCTCACACCTGCAACCAGAAGGTGACTGGACCATCGTTAACCAGTGAAACCTGCATGTTGGCAGCAAAACGACCGTTCGCCGTGGACACACCCTGTTCCCGGCAACAGTCGCTGAAATAGTGATAGAGGCGCTCGGCTTCCGCCGGTTCAGCGCCACCTGAAAAAGAGGGGCGCATGCCTTTGTTGGTATCGGCGGCAAGGGTGAATTGGGAAACCACCAGCACGCTGCCACCGGCCTGCTGTACGTTAAGGTTCATTTTGTCGTTCTCATCACCAAAGATGCGATAACCCAGCACACGCTCAGATAAACGCTGTGCCTTTTGTTCGTCGTCGCCCTTCTCAACACCTAATAACACCAGCAAACCCGCACCAATTTCGCCCACCGTCGCGCCCTCGACGCTGACGCTCGCGCGAGTGACGCGCTGAATCAAAGCAATCATGTATCCTCTCGTTCTTTTTCGCGTTCCTGCTTTTTCAGCTGGCGATAGTCGTCCAATGTGACGGTTATTTCCGCACCTAACAACACAATACACCAGGTCCAGTAAACCCACAGAAAGAGTATTGGGATGACGGCCAGTACGCCGTAAATTAATTGATACGAAGGGAACATCGTAACATAGAGCGCAAAGCCTTTTTTACCCAACTCAAACAGCAGCCCCGCAACAATCGCCCCGATCAATGCATCACGGGCAGGCACGCGCCGGGTGGGAACAATGCTGTACAGCAGCCAAAAAGCGAGGATGGCCAGCAATAAAGGAAACACACGCAAGATCTGATCAATCAGGCTGTTCACGCCGGTCACATCAATCCAGCGCAGGGACAACAAATAAGAGCTGATGGCCAGACTCGCTCCTGCCAGTAACGGGCCTAGCGTCAGGATCATCCAGTACACCGCAAAGGAATAGACCAAGGGGCGCTGTTTATCACTGCGCCAAATGGTATTGAGTGCGCTGTCTACGGAATGCATCAGCAGCAGGGCCGTGACGATCAACCCCACGGTACCCACTGCCGTCATCTTATTCACATTTGCGACAAACTGATCGAGATAACGCTGGATGACGTCACCCGCTGCCGGCATGAAATTGCTGAAAACGAAGTGTTTAAGTTGGACGCTGATGTCTCTGAACATCGGAAAGGCGGCAAACAGGGCAAACACCACGGCGATAAGCGGCACTAAAGCCAGTAATGAGACGTAGGCCAGATTTCCGGCCTGCGTCGTCATGTTGTCTTCATCTACGCGTCGCCACAGCAGTTTGACCCAGAGAAAAAACGCGTGCGCCGAATGGCGCAGATGGTTACGCGTCACCACTCAGAGACGGCTCGCAAACCAGGCTGGTACGGTTTTGTCATCTTCTACCAGCACGCTCTCAATACCCAGCGCACGCGCGGCATCAATATTTGCCTGGTTATCATCGAAGAACACCGCCTGGTCGGCCGTGTAACCTTCATGTTCCAGCACAGTTTGATAGATACGTGCCTCAGGCTTACGCATCCCCATGTCCTGCGACATATAGACGTGGTCGGCAGCCTGTTGCACTTCCGGATATTGCGTTGGCCAGAATTCAAAGTGCAGCTGATTGGTATTCGACAGGATCACCACGCGCTCGCCGTTGGCGCGCAGTCTGTTCATGATCGCCAGTGTTTCCGGGCGAACACCGACAAACACTGCCTGCCAGCCTGCAGTGAATTGCGGATAGCTCAGTGCAATGTCCAGTTGGTCACAGATGCGTGCCGCAAATTCAGGATCGCTGATTTCACCCCGTTCGTGTTTTTCAAACGCTTCATCCATACGGAAGCGACTTTGCAGCGTCGCCAGCGGCACACGTCCCAGGTCACTCCAGACGCCGAGCACACGGTTAAAATCGATATCAACAATCACATTGCCTAAATCAAAAATGTACAGCATGACGCCTCTCCTCTATGTTCCCTGGATCATTCACTCTAGCGGTAAAACGAGAAGCTGAACAGGTACGATGAGGAGGAAATCCGCGATTTGGAAGCCGGTGCAAAGTTCAGAAAGCGAGCGTTTCAGCGGGTTGCAGACATAAAAAAGCCCCGCAATGCGGGGCTTAAATATCAGACTGTTTCGCTTAGTCTTTACCGCCGCGAGACGCACGCTTACGGTCGTTCTCGGTCAGGTGACGTTTACGAATACGGACTGACTGCGGAGTTACTTCTACCAGTTCGTCATCATCGATGAACTCGATAGCCTGCTCCAGCGTCATTTTCTGCGGTGGAACCAGAGTGGTGGCTTCATCAGTACCTGATGCACGCATGTTGGTCAGTTTCTTACCGGTCAGGCAGTTAACTGTCAGGTCGTTTGAACGGCTGTGAATACCGATGATCTGGCCTTCATACACTTCCGCACCGTGACCCAGGAACAGCTTACCGCGATCCTGCAGGCTGAACAGGGCGAACGCTACCGCTTTACCCTGGCCGTTAGAGATCAGCACGCCGTTCTGACGCTGGCCCACTTCACCCGGACGCACATCGTCGTAGTGGCTGAAGGTGGAGTACAGCAGACCGGTACCTGAAGTCATGGTCATGAATTCGTTACGGAAGCCAATCAGACCACGGCTTGGGATCATGTAGTCAAGACGTACACGGCCCTTACCATCTGGATCCATGTTTTTCAGGTCGCCTTTACGCTCACCCATCGCTTGCATCACAGAACCCTGGTGGGTTTCTTCGATGTCGAGGGTCACGTTTTCGAATGGCTCTTGCTTACGGCCTTCGAATTCACGGAAGATAACTTTCGGACGGGATACCGCCAGCTCGAAACCTTCACGACGCATGTTCTCGATCAGAACAGACAAGTGCAGCTCACCACGACCAGAAACGCGGAACGCATCTGAATCTTCGGTTTCTTCAACGCGCAGTGCCACGTTGTGCACCAGCTCTTTGTTCAGACGCTCCAGGATCTGGCGCGAAGTCACGTACTTACCTTCTTTACCGCAGAAAGGTGAGGTGTTGACGTTAAAGAACATGGTTACGGTTGGTTCATCGACGCTCAGTGCTGGCAACGCTTCAACCTTCTGCGTATCACAGATGGTGTCAGAGATGTTCAGCTCGCCCAGACCGGTTACCGCGATGATATCGCCAGCTTCAGCTTCGGCGCTTTCGATACGTTCCAGACCCAGGTGGCCCAGTACTTTACCGACTTTACCGTTACGGGTTTTGCCTTCGCTATCAATGATAGTGACTTGCTGGTTCGGCTTGATTTTACCGCGCTTGATGCGGCCAATGCCGATAACACCCAGGTAGTTGTTGTAGTCCAGCTGCGAGATCTGCATCTGCAGTGGTGCTTCAACTTCAACCTGTGGCGGAGAAACACGATCCACAATCGCCTGGTACAGCGGGGTCATGTCGTCAGCCATGTCGTTGTGGTCCAGACCTGCAATACCATTCAGCGCTGAAGCATAAATGATAGGGAAGTCCAGCTGCTCGTCGGTCGCATCGAGGTTAACGAACAGGTCGAAGACCTGATCAACAACCCAATCTGGACGCGCGCCAGGACGGTCAACTTTGTTGATGACTACGATCGGCTTCAAACCATGAGCAAAGGCTTTTTTGGTTACGAAGCGGGTTTGCGGCATAGGGCCATCCATCGCATCTACAACCAGCAGCACCGAATCCACCATGGACATAACGCGCTCCACTTCACCACCGAAGTCGGCGTGTCCTGGGGTATCAACGATGTTGATACGGTAGTCGTTCCATTTGATGGCGGTGTTTTTTGCGAGGATGGTAATCCCACGCTCTTTCTCCAAATCGTTGGAGTCCATTACGCGCTCAGTCGCTTCGGTACGGGCATCAAAAGTACCGGACTGTTGTAAGAGTTTGTCAACCAGGGTGGTCTTACCATGGTCAACGTGCGCGATAATGGCGATGTTACGCAAATTTTCGATCACAGCTTTGCCTCAGGCATTATAGAAATAACGCGGTATTGTACACGGATTAAGCGAAAGACTGAACATGATCACAGTATTCACTTAAAGTTTCTCATAGTGCTGTTTTTTAGCACCAATAACGGTGCATTAATCTGCACTGTGATGGTGTTTTGCACCTTTTTGGGGCGCAATTTCATCCATGGAGCACCAAATTAGTGCGTATCATCCATACTGGTGCAGTGGTCGACTCACCAAAGAGCGCGCCACAGCGCCATTTTCACCATTGTAATAAAGTTGGCACAGAATTCGCTTTATATCTTTTAAGCGAAAACGACAGTTATAAAACGGTTGAAAGAGCTTGCCGAGATCTTGGTTAGGTAATGGTCAGAAGTCGTGACACATTCCAGGCAACGAAGTTCTCTCACCATGACGATAATGACCATTTCCAGGAGAGTTGAGTATGTCCGCTGAACACGTTCTCTCGATGATGAACGAACACGAAGTTAAGTTTGTTGACCTGCGTTTTACCGATACCAAAGGTAAAGAACAGCACGTTACTATCCCTGCGCACCAGGTTAACGCTGACTTCTTCGAAGAAGGCAAAATGTTCGATGGCTCATCCATCGGCGGCTGGAAAGGCATTAACGAATCAGACATGGTGCTGATGCCGGATGCGACCACTGCGGTGATGGATCCGTTCTTCGAAGACTCTACCCTGATCATTCGTTGCGACATCCTCGAGCCAGGCACACTGCAGGGCTACGACCGTGACCCACGCTCCATTGCTAAGCGTGCAGAAGAGTTCCTGCGTTCTTCAGGCATCGCGGATACCGTGCTGTTTGGACCAGAGCCAGAGTTCTTCCTGTTCGATGACATTCGTTTCGGTTCATCTACCTCAGGTTCACACGTTGCTATCGACGATATCGAAGCAGCATGGAACACCGGTAAAGAATACGAAGGCGGTAACAAAGGTCACCGTCCAGGTCTGAAAGGCGGTTACTTCCCAGTTCCACCAGTCGACTCAGCTCAGGACATCCGTTCTGCTATGTGTCTGACCATGGAGCAGATGGGTCTGGTGGTTGAAGCTCACCACCACGAAGTGGCAACTGCTGGTCAGAACGAAGTGGCAACCCGCTTCAACACCATGACCAAAAAAGCTGACGAAATTCAGATCTACAAATACGTGGTGCACAACGTTGCTCACGCGTACGGCAAAACTGCAACCTTCATGCCTAAGCCAATGTTCGGCGATAACGGTTCTGGTATGCACTGCCACATGTCCCTGTCAAAAGGCGGCGTGAACCTGTTCTCTGGCGACAAGTACGGCGGCCTGTCTGAAACTGCTCTGTTCTACATCGGCGGTATCATCAAGCACGCTAAAGCGATCAACGCCCTGGCGAACCCAACCACTAACTCATACAAGCGTCTGGTCCCAGGCTACGAAGCACCTGTTATGCTGGCTTACTCTGCCCGTAACCGTTCTGCTTCTATCCGTATTCCAGTGGTTGCAAGCCCGAAAGCTCGTCGTATCGAAGCGCGCTTCCCGGATCCAGCGGCTAACCCATACTTGGCGTTCACTGCACTGCTGATGGCGGGTCTTGATGGTGTTATCAACAAGATCCACCCTGGCGATGCCATGGACAAAAACCTGTATGACCTGCCTCCGGAAGAAGAAGCTGAGATTCCAAAAGTTGCAGGTTCTCTGGAAGAAGCACTGAACGCACTGAACGAAGACCGCGAGTTCCTGACCCGTGGCGGCGTGTTCACTGATGACGCTATCGATGCGTACATTGAACTGCGTAAGCCAGAAGTTGACCGTGTGCGCATGACTCCGCACCCAGTTGAGTTCGAACTGTACTACAGCGTTTAATTTAAAAAATTCGGCTTCATGCGCCGCTTTTTTGGCGGCGCACAGAGTCTGAAAACTTTTTATATTGCCGTGGAAACTTTGGCCCATCTCCGGATGGGCTTTTTTCTCCGCGCAAATACCGTTTCAAAGACAGATTTCCGTCCTAAAAGGCTATAATGCACTAACTTAGTGCAGAGGAACGCTGTATGGCTACTGGCACGCTGCCCGACGCGGGGCAGATACTCAACTCTCTAATCAACAGTATTTTGCTGGTCGATAACGATCTGGTTATCCATTATGCCAACCCGGCAGCTCAGCAATTACTGGCGCAAAGCTCACGCAAATTGTTCGGCACGCCATTACCGGAATTAACCGGCTATTTTTCGCTGAATATTGAGGTGATGAGCGAGAGTCTTGGAGCAGGCCAGGGCTTTACCGACAGCGAAGTCACTTTGGTGGTTGATGGCCGGGCGCACATTATGTCGCTGACGGCGCAACGACTGCCCGATGGTCTTATTTTGCTGGAAATGGCGCCGATGGATAATCAACGTCGCCTGAGCCAGGAACAGTTGCAACATGCACAGCAGGTCGCAGCCCGCGATTTAGTGCGCGGACTGGCACATGAAATTAAAAACCCGCTGGGTGGATTACGCGGCGCGGCACAATTATTAACCCGTGCCCTGCCCGATCCGTCGCTGCATGAATATACCCGGATCATCATTGAACAGGCGGACCGCCTGCGCAATCTGGTCGATCGCTTACTCGGGCCACAACAGCCGGGTATGCACGTTACACAAAGCATTCATCAGGTGGCCGAGCGCGTGGTCAACCTGGTCTCAATGGAGTTACCGGACAATGTCTCGCTGGTGCGTGATTACGACCCCAGCCTGCCAGAACTGCCGCATGACCCTGACCAGATTGAGCAGGTGCTGCTTAATGTAGTGCGTAATGCCCTGCAAGCGCTGGGTGAGGAAGGCGGCACTATCGTCATCCGCACGCGCACTGCTTTCCAACTGACGCTGCACGGCACACGTTATCGCTTAGTGGCACGCATTGATATTGAAGATGATGGCCCAGGCATACCTGCCCAGCTACAAGATACGCTGTTCTATCCGATGGTCAGCGGACGCGAAGGGGGCACGGGTTTAGGTCTCTCCATCGCCCGCAGTCTGATCGATCAGCATTCAGGAAAAATAGAATTTAACAGTTGGCCAGGACACACCGAATTCTCGGTCTACCTGCCTATTCGCCAGTGAGGTTTCTATGCAACGAGGGATAGTCTGGATCGTCGATGACGATAGCTCCATCCGCTGGGTGCTTGAACGTGCGCTCACTGGAGCCGGTTTGAGCTGCGCAACATTTGACAGCGCCAATGAGGTGCTGGATGCACTCTCAAGTAAAACCCCAGATGTATTGTTATCAGATATTCGCATGCCGGGCATGGATGGGCTGGCGTTGCTGAAACAAATTAAACAGCGTCATCCTATGCTGCCGGTGATCATCATGACCGCGCATTCGGATTTGGATGCCGCAGTGAGCGCCTATCAGCAGGGTGCGTTTGATTACCTGCCAAAACCGTTTGATATCGATGAGGCGGTGGCACTGGTTGAACGTGCGATTAGCCATTATCAGGAGCAGCAGCAGCCGCGCAATCAGCCGGTGAGCGGCCCCACTACCGATATCATTGGCGAAGCGCCAGCGATGCAGGATGTGTTCCGTATAATTGGCCGCTTGTCGCGCTCGTCGATCAGTGTGCTGATTAACGGCGAATCAGGTACCGGTAAAGAGTTGGTGGCGCATGCGCTGCATCGCCATAGCCCGCGGGCTAAATCACCGTTTATCGCGCTGAATATGGCTGCCATTCCTAAAGACCTGATCGAATCCGAGCTGTTCGGACACGAGAAAGGTGCCTTTACCGGGGCAAACCAGATTCGTCAGGGTCGCTTTGAGCAAGCTGACGGCGGTACGCTGTTCCTCGATGAAATCGGTGATATGCCGCTCGATGTGCAGACCCGCTTGTTACGCGTTTTGGCTGATGGCCAGTTTTATCGCGTGGGCGGCTATGCGCCGGTGAAAGTGGACGTACGCATCATCGCGGCAACCCACCAAAACCTTGAATTGCGCGTGCAGGAAGGCAAGTTCCGTGAAGACTTGTTCCACCGTCTCAACGTGATTCGTGTCCATCTGCCGCCACTGCGCGAGCGTCGTGAAGACATCCCTCGTCTGGCGCGCTACTTCCTGCAGGTGGCTGCGCGTGAGTTGGGTGTGGAAGCGAAAATTCTGCACCAGGAGACGGAAACCGCACTGACGCGTCTGCATTGGTCCGGTAACGTGCGCCAGCTGGAGAACACCTGCCGTTGGTTAACCGTAATGGCTGCGGGCCAGGAAGTGTTGATTCAGGACCTGCCGCCGGAACTGTTTGAGTCGAGCACGCCAGATAGCCCTGTGCAGTCACTGCCGGATAGCTGGGCAACACTGCTGGCACAATGGGCGGACCGCGCGCTGCGTTCCGGTCATCAAAACCTGCTCTCTGAAGCTCAGCCGGAAATGGAGCGTACGCTGCTCACCACCGCACTGCGCCACACTCAGGGGCACAAGCAGGAAGCCGCACGGTTACTCGGTTGGGGTCGAAATACGCTGACGCGTAAATTGAAAGAACTGGGTATGGAGTAAGATTGCAGCTTAGTGCAACCGCAGGCGGCCTTCAGGCCGCCTTTTGTTTTTATATCACACGTGAAAATTGCTGCAGGCGGGCTTTCTGGCGCAGGTAACGATCAAAGCACATGCAGATATTGCGAATCAGCAAACGTCCAATCCCCGTTACCTGCAGGCTGCGCCCCTGCTGTTCCAGCAAGCCATCGGCGATTAACGGCGCAAGCAGCGCTAAATCCTCTGCGAAATAGTCGTCAAAATCGATTGGCCATTGCGCCTCAATGGCAGAAAAATCCAGAGAGAAATTACAGATCAGCGCTTTGATCACATCGCGGCGCAGGCAATCATCATCGCTTAACGTCAGGCCGCGCCACAAGGCATTGCCACGCTGCTCAACGTCGCGATAATACGCCTTCAAATCTTTCTGGTTCTGCGCATAGCCGTCACCCAGCATACTGATCGCCGACACCCCGAAACCGAGCAGATCGCTCTCTCCCTGGGTGGTGTAACCCTGGAAGTTGCGATGAAGCACACCGGCACGCTGTGCCACAGCCAGCTCATCATCTGGCTTGGCAAAGTGATCCATCCCAATGAATTGGTAGCCCGCGCGGGTTAAGGTTGCGATAGTTTGCTGCAGAATCAGCAACTTCTGGGCGGCGCTGGGCAGTTCATCATCTTTGATCTTACGTTGCGCCGCGAACAGGGTGGGCATATGCGCATAGTTAAACACGCTAAGGCGGTCGGGATTGAGTGCGATTACCCGCTGCAAGGTAAAAGCAAAGCTCTCTGGCGTTTGCAACGGCAGGCCGTAGATCAAATCGAGACTCACGGAACGGAACCCCTGCGCCCGAGCACGCTCGACCAGGGCAAAGATGGTCTCTTCATCCTGAACGCGGTTAACACGCTCCTGCACGGCTTTGTTGAAGTCCTGCACGCCCATGCTCAGTCGGTTAAACCCCTCGGCACGCAGATGATCGATCATCTCCAGTTCAATTTCACGTGGATCGACCTCGATCGACATTTCAACATCATCCGCAATGTCAAAATGGCTGCGTAATAGCGCCACCAGCCGGCTCACCTGTGCCGGGTTAAGAAAGGTTGGCGTGCCGCCGCCCCAGTGTAGTTGGGTTACGCGACGACCAGCAAACAGCGGGGCTCGCTGACGGATTTCCTGTTCAAGCACATCAAGATAGCGGTCTGCCTTGTGCAACTGGCGCGTGACAATCTTATTGCAACCGCAGAAATAGCACAGACGATGGCAGAATGGGATGTGTACATACAGTGACAGAGAGCGCTCAAGATAGCGTTCGACGGCATGCTGAAATGCCGCCTCGCCGAAGTTTTCATTAAACTCCAACGCGGTGGGATAAGAGGTGTAGCGCGGGCCTGCGTAATTGTATTTTTCAATCAGGCGCTGATCCCATTCAATCTGCTGCGATGACATGCTCACTCCTTACGGTGACGTCGTCTGAGAGAGGGTCGCGTAGCAGAAGAGTGGATGAAGCGGTGAGCCGAACGCCGGCGTATACGCGACTTCAGACGCGACAGGCGGCGTAGTTTAAACAATAACCACAGCAGATAACATGTCAGTAGCAGCGCTAAAATTGATCCAGGCCAAAGCATAAGCGAATACCTGTTTAGCGCGGCATGCGGTAACACGCATGCCGATCAAAAAGTGCCTTAGTTGCCCTTTAACAGGCGCATCATATCTACTTCCGCCTGTTCATCTTCCGCTTCGTCATCCAAGGCAATGCCCAGGGTTTCCATCAGCTCGTCGATGCGGTCTAAGGTTTGGTCCAGCCAGGCCTGATCTTCGCCGCTCAGCATCTCGCCATTTTCCAGACGATCCAGCAGCGTATCCAGACGCTCATCATTTTCCAGCTTGGCCAGCTCTTCCTGCGGCGTTAAACGCACTTTTTCCGCTTTCGGCTTGGGTTGCGCGGCGGGTTTCTTCTCTGGCTGAGTTTTACCATCGGCCACCAGCGCAATCGGCTTTTTGCTGCCTACGCGTGGGTCCTGGCTTTTTTTACCCTGGCCTTTATTTGCGGCTTGCACTTCCGGATTGGCACGGCTGCCAGATTTGTGGCCACTGTGTTTTTTATCGCGTTTGCGGTCGCGCGCTTCCTGGTTGAGTTCTTCACGCGATTTGCGCTTGGCTTTTGCAGCAGGTTTGCCACGCGGGGCTGATGCAGGTTGCTTCATGGTGTCCGGTCTCAGTGATGCTAAGTGAATTCAGTATAGAATTGCGGCGAAATCTAGCAGAAAGCGGGCAAAGAAAAAAGGCGATAGCCTATGCTATCGCCTTATTTCGCACCTTCTCATGAAGGAATTACGGTATCAATCCTTTACGGCTCACCACGTCCCGGTTGCTCCTTCGCCCCATCGCTCCTGCGAGTATTCCTTTTCCTTGTCTGACTCGTGCCTGAATCACTTCCTGCCATGCTCTTGGTCTTCCCCGACACTCCTGAGCGCATCATCCTGATGGGTGCTGCCGTGCACTGACACTCAATGTAGACCAATCAGTAAAATGAACAAGTGAGACTTGTCTCTTATTTAGAGCGGTCTTTTTCATCATTCCATTAACACCATGATTATTAACAACAAGTCTTAATGTGAACATTTCATTAAGCGGTAATGACTGGCAGTAACAATCGTTGATCTCTTACAAAATAGCGCGTTAAGACGCCATCGGGCACTTTTGCGCCATAACAGGTATAATCAGCCCAATTGCCGAATCACTCTGCTGGAGTTTTACTTTGTCTGCTTTGAACTATCACATGACCCATTTTATGCTCAGCGCCCCGGATATTCGCCATTTGCCGGCGGATGCGGGCATTGAAGTCGCCTTTGCCGGGCGCTCTAATGCGGGCAAATCCAGCGCACTGAACACCCTGACCAATCAGAAAGGTCTGGCACGTACCAGTAAAACGCCTGGTCGTACCCAGCTCATCAACCTGTTTGAAGTGGTTGATGGTAAGCGCTTAGTGGACTTGCCAGGTTACGGTTACGCGGAAGTACCGGAAGAAATGAAGCGCAAGTGGCAGCGCGCACTGTCTGAATATTTGCAGAAACGTCAGGCACTGAAAGGCTTGGTGGTGCTGATGGATATCCGCCATCCATTGAAAGACCTTGATCAGAACATGATTGAGTGGGCCGTTCAGAGTGGCATTCCGGTGCTGGTACTGTTAACTAAAGCGGATAAGCTGGCCTCAGGCGCGCGTAAAGCACAGCTCAAGATGGTGCGTGAAGCTGCATTGGGCTTTATGGGTGATGTGCAGGTCGAGATGTTCTCATCGTTGAAAAAGCTGGGTGTGGATATCGTTCGTCAAAAGCTGGACAGCTGGTTCGCTGAACTGGAACCGGCGCAGGAAGGCGATAGCGAAGCACCATCCGCCTAATCTCTCCGGCGGGTTTATCAGCCCGCTTTTCAGAAAAAGCCCAATAAAAAACGCCCCAGTCATAAATGACTGGGGCGGCTAAATATTCAGCCAAATCCGATTACGTGAAGTAAAAGGTCTGAAAGATAGAACATCTTACCTCTGTACCCTACGCGATGAACTTTACCTGATTTTTCCTGACCGACAAAGGTTTTTTTGTTGTTAAGTTTCAGGATTCGACATCTTTTTTACCAGGTTCGTCACACTTTGGCTTAAGGCATGTAGTTTAATTACTAAAAAAATGCTTAGGGGATAAGCAGTTACCCAACGTGCATTTTACAAGCGACTTTGCGGGTTTGCTGAACCGATTAATCAAACTTTTTTCTTATGATGATGTCAGCGGCACCGAGATGCCGCCAACATTCACCTGTTAGTGTGCCTGATCCCAGTTATCACCCGTTCCGACTTCAACCTGCAGCGGTACATCCAACTTCATGCTGCTCTCCATCAGTTGACGGATCGTCGCACTGGCACTCTCAACCGCATCATTGCGGATCTCGAACACCAATTCATCGTGTACCTGCATGATCATCTGCACTGCATCATCATTCTGCTGTTGTAACCATCCATCCACTGCAATCATCGCGCGTTTAATGATATCTGCTGCCGTGCCTTGCATCGGGGCATTAATCGCCGCACGCTCCGCCGCTTTACGACGAATGGCGTTGCTAGAATTGATGTCCGGCAGCCACAGACGGCGGCCCTCAAGCGTTTCAACGTAGCCCTTCTCCGCAGCTTGCGCACGCGTCTCTTCCATATAGCGCAGCACGCCCGGATAACGTTCGAAATAGAGATCCATATACTTCTTCGCTTCGCCGGCACCGATATTCAGCTGACGCGATAAACCAAATGCGCTCATGCCATAGATCAAACCAAAGTTAATCGCTTTGGCACTGCGACGCTGCTCCCCTGACACCTTACTCAGCGCCACACCAAACACTTCTGACGCCGTGGCACGGTGAATGTCTTCTCCCTGCGCAAAGGCATCCAGCAAGCCTTTATCCTGTGACAGGTGCGCCATAATACGCAGTTCAATTTGCGAGTAGTCAGCCGCCACAATGCGCTTATCCGCACCCGCTATAAACGCCTGGCGAATACGACGACCTTCATCATTACGCACCGGGATATTTTGCAGGTTCGGATCGGTGGAAGAGAGACGCCCGGTTGCGGTAACTGCCTGATGATAAGAGGTATGGACGCGACCGGTTTTCGGATTGATCATCAGTGGCAATTTGTCGGTATAGGTCGATTTCAGCTTCGACAGACCACGGTGCTCCAAAATCACTTTTGGCAGCGGATAGTCGAGAGCCAGCTCCGCCAGCACTTCTTCACTGGTTGATGGGGCACCGCCCGGCGTTTTCTTGGTGGGTTTAATGCCCTGCTTTTCAAACAGAATGGTTTGCAACTGTTTGGTAGAAGAGAGATTAAACGGCTCACCGGCTAATTCGTGTGCCTTCAGCTCAAGCTCAGCCAAACGGGTGGTCAGCTCCTGCGAATGTTTCGCCAGAATGTTTTGATCGATCAACACGCCGTTACGCTCAACACGAGAAATCACCGTAACCAGCGGCATTTCGATGTCGGTAAATACCTGCTTCGGCCCCGCTTCCTGCTCCAGCTTTGGCCACATTTGCATGTGCAGCTGCAGCGTGACATCGGCGTCTTCTGCGGCGTAGTGAGCGGCCTGCTCAATCGCAATCTGGTTGAAGGTCAGCTGATTTTTGCCTTTTCCGGCAATCTCTTCAAAGGTCACGGTTTTGTGGTTCAACCAGCGCGCCGCCAGGCTGTCCATATCATGTTTACCGCCAACGCTGTTCAGACAGTAAGACTCCAGCATGGTGTCGAATTTAATGCCTTTCAGCTCAATGTCGTAATTCTTGAGCACGCCGCGGTCGTACTTGAGGTTTTGCCCCACTTTCGCGGCTTTGGCATCTTCAAGCAGCGGTTTCAGCTGTTTCAGGACGTCGGTGCGGTCCAGCTGGTCTGGTGCATCAAGATAGTCATGGCCCACCGGAAGATAAGCCGCTTCACCCGGCGCGATCGCAAAGGAGAGACCAATAATGTTGGCGCTCCAGTTATCCAGCGAATCGGTTTCCAAATCGAAGGCAAACAGCTCCGCATTTTTCAGCTTTTGCAGCCACTCGTCGAAGGTCGCCTGATCAAGAATGGTGACGTAGCCATCCGATGACAGCACGCTGGCTGTTTCCGCGGCTGCGGCCACAGGTTCACTTGCCAGTGATTTCTGAGCCTGGGTATTGCTCTTCTTACCCTGAAGCCAGGTGCCATCCTGTAAATCGGTGATCCAGCGTTTGAACTCGTAACGGCCAAACAAAGTTTGCAGCGCTTCGACGTCAGGCTCGTTAACCGTGAGCTGCTCACAGCCCAGCTCCAGCTCAACGTCGGTCTTAATCGTCGCCAGCTGATAAGAGAGGAAAGCCACCTCACGGTTTTGCTCCAGCTTCGCCGCCATGGTTTTCGCGCCACGGAACGAAAGATCGGCCACTTTATCGAGATTGTCGTAAATCGACTGCATGCCGCCTAACCCTTGCAGCAGTGCTTGTGCCGTCTTCTCTCCCACGCCCGGCACACCGGGAATATTGTCCGAGCTATCGCCCATCATGGCCAGGAAATCGATAATCAGTGACGGCGGAACACCATATTTCTGCTCAACCTCTTCCGGACCCAGCACCGTATTGGTCATGGTGTTAATCAGCGTGATGCCCGGCGTGACCAGCTGCGCCATGTCTTTATCACCGGTACTGATCAACACTGCACGGCCTTGCTTCTCGGCTTCCAGCGCCAGTGTACCGATAACATCATCGGCCTCAACGCCAGTTACAGCCAATAATGGCAGACCCATCGCTTTAACCATCTCATGCAGCGGTTCAATCTGTGCACGCAGATCGTCAGGCATCGGCGGACGGTGAGATTTGTAGTGCTCGAATAACTCATCACGGAAGGTTTTGCCTTTCGCATCGAAGACAACAGCCACGTGGCTCGGCTGATACTGCATCAACAGGCTTTTCAGCATGTTGAGCACACCATACATGGCGCCTGTTGGCTCGCCAGCACTGTTGGTTAACGGCGGAAAGGCATGATATGCCCGATAGAGATAAGAGGAGCCGTCTACCAGAATCAGAGGGTTTTCTGCAATTTGCGCCATAGGTTCGTATTTTCTTCGTTGCGATAATGAGGGCTATAAGGATGCCACAACCAGAGAAGAATGTTGAATCTGTGCGGGGAAGTCAGGATCTTTTTCGCGGTTACGCGGAGCGGATCGCAAGGATCGGGTTGTGGATAACTTTGTGCGTAAAAATCATAACGTATTGTTATTTACGTTAATTGCAATCATTTTACTGATAAAAAAACTTTATATTCAGATAGTTATCAACTTACCGTGATGCACAACACCTTTTTAAAAAGGTGATCGTCCATGTGGATATTAAGCGGAGGGTTAACAGGAGTATGAGTGTTGCGCAGTGATAATGGCGATAAAACGCCGACATTGTCGGCGTTTTATCAAGCTTGATTACTTCTTCTCAACCAGGAACTTCACTACGTTGGCATAATCAGCAACGAAATTGTCCATAGAGCTGGTATCAAGGCCGCCATTGTTGACCATGTATTTGCCGTTAACGAAGATCGCAGGCACACCTTGCAAGTTCAGGTCAGAGGCTGCTTTCTGCTGCTGCGCCACCAACGCTTTTACCGCAAAGCTGTTCCATGCGGCATCATAATCTTCAGAAGAGATGCCCGCCGCCTGGATGAAGGTCGCTTTCAGGCTTGCTGCATCGGTGATGGTTTGGGTTTTCTGGATGCCATCGAAAATCGGTGCAGTGACTTTGCTTTCCACGCCCAACGCCATCGCTACAGCCCACGCCTGAGTAACGACTGGGCCGAAATCGCCGCCCAGGAAATCAACGTGATATTTCGTCACTTTGGTGTCAGCTGGCAGGTTCTTTTTCACTGCATCACTCACGTGATAAACACGTTCGAACTGGTAGCAGTGTGGGCAGAAGAAGGAGAAGAACTCCAGCACCTGCGGTTCACCCGCAACCGGCTTTGGCAGCGTAACAAACTGTTTGCCGTCGTTAAACTGTGCGGCTGAAGCGCCAAATGCCAGCATTAATCCTACCAGCGCAAACATAATCTTTTTCATCGTGAAAAAATCTCCTGAGTACTTCATTAAAATTGCGGGCTAAGCTGCAACGGGGGTTGATGTAACAGCCTCTCCTGCTCGATAAATAGTGCAATCTGTCGGCGCCAGAAATCCTCATCGGTCATCCAGGGAAAAGCGCGCGGAAAAGCGGGATCCTGCCAACGGCGTACCACCCAGGCCAAATAATAAACCATGCGCATAGCGCGTAAAGGCTCAATCAGTGACAATTCATGTAAATCGAAGTCACTGAATTCATTATAAGCTTCCAGCAGAATGTCCCATTGGATCAGTTGCTCCTGACGATCGCCATTCACCAACATCCATAAATCCTGCACGGCCGGGCCGTTACGCGCGTCATCCAGATCGACAAACATCGGGCCATCGCGCCATAGAATATTACCCGGATGGCAGTCACCGTGCAGCCGAAGAGGTTGCCATTGGCTATGCCAACACTGCTGCAGCGTGCTGCTGAGTTTATCTACGGCGTTCAGCAGTGCGTCTTTCAGCGCACCAGGCACCAGTGTGCTTTGCTCCAGTTCCCGACGAGGCTGGAACACATACTCTTCCAGACCCATTGTTGGGCGCTGCTGAAACAGACTCTGACGACCGGTTTGATGGATGCGGCCCAGAAAACGCCCCACCCACTCCATCTGTTCTTCGTTATCTGTTTCATATTGTCGTCCTCCCAGACTGGGGAAAACGGCAAACATAAATCCGGCATGCTGGTTCAGCGTGCTGCCTTGCAGCGTCAATGGCGCTGCCACCGGAACTTCATCTGCCAGCAGATCCCGTGTGAACTGATGCTCTTCATGAATCTGCTGCGCACTCCAGCGTTGTGGACGATAAAACTTGGCCACATAGCGACGCTTTTCATCATCGCTGAACTGATAAACACGGTTCTCGTAGCTATTGAGGGCGGTTAGGCCTGATTCGACACGCAGACCCGCATCCCAAAGTGCATCGAGGATGACATCAGGGTCCAGCGTCTGGAAAGTAAAGGCAGCTTCGCTCATCATTTTGTCTGTAGGTTACCGTTGCAAGTCATGCGCAAGGATAACACTACTCATCATCCTTAATCACACCGCGCGCACGTAATAGCGCAGTTTTGAAGTCCACTTCGTGATCCTTTTTCAGTCCGGGAATTTCAGCATGGCTGTCAGCATCACGCATCTTGAGATGGTAAATCAATACATCATCGGTTAATTCACTTAATGGGCCACTGAAACCGGATTCCTGCGCCAATTTTTGTAAAAATGCCAGCAGGTTAAGATCCGACTCCTTTTGCCATGCCGGTTGCAGGAGTTCGAGAAGTTCATTAAGGCGGTGATATTTCATCGTTGATTCCTTTACGCAGGTGGTACGCTGCCGTGATGCAAGTATCGTCCAGAATGACTAAGGAGACGAAAATGACAGCATTGACTGGCGTGATCCTCGCCGGTGGGCAAGGCAGCCGTATGGGAGGTCAAGATAAAGGGCTGCTGGAACTGCAGGGCAAACCGCTTTATCAGCACGTTCTGCAGCGATTCATGCCGCAGGTCAATATTGTGTTGATAAGCGCGAACCGTAACATTGATCGTTATCAGCATAGCGGCTGTCAGGTGATTACTGATTCTATGTCTGATTTCCCAGGGCCTCTGGCTGGCATGCTGAGTGGTTTGCAGCACAGCAAAACCGAATGGGTCGCCTTTTGCGCCTGTGATACGCCCTGGCTTCCAGAGGATTTCGTCGCACGTTTATGGCAGCAGCGCGGCAATGCCCCCGCTGTCTGGGTACGTTCGACGCAGCGCGATCATCCCGCATTAGCGCTGGTTCATCGATCATTAGCCGATGATCTGGAAGCCTGGCTGTTACGCGGTGAGCGACGTTTAATGCAGTTCCTACGGGAGCACGGCGGCCATGCGGTGACATTTACCGATCCTGAGTCGGCGTTTCGCAACATCAATACCCCGGACGATTTGATGAATGAGGAGAACCTGTCATGAGCGTGCCGTTGCTGGCAGTTGTGGCATGGAGCGGTACAGGAAAAACCACCTTGTTACAGCAGGTTATCCCTTTGCTAAAGGAACGAGGCATCCGTACAGGGTTAATCAAGCACACTCACCATCAAATGGATATAGATACACCGGGAAAGGACAGCTATTTGCTGCGAAAAGCGGGTGCCGACCAAGTGATCGTCGCCAGTAACCAACGCTGGGCTTTGATGTGTGAAACCCCGGATCAGCCGTTAGATTTGACGGCGTTAGCGGCCAAAATGGACAGTTCAATCTTGGATTTGGTGCTGGTTGAAGGCTTTAAGGGCGAACCGGTGCCCAAAATTGCCCTCTGGCGGCACGGTGTTAAAGGTGGGGTGACCGATTTATTGGATGAATACGTGATTGCTGTGGCAAGCGATGAGAAATTGGCAATCAACCTTCCTCTCCTTGATATTAATCAAACAGTTAAGGTGGCTGATTTTATTGAAGAGTGGCTGAAAAGAGGCCAATAAACAGAGATTTTTTGGAAGAGGTGGCTGAATTTTAGACGTAAAAAAGCCCTCGACTTACGTTCTAGGCGTTTTACTTTGTTTGTATG
>NZ_BBOC01000035.1:0-51479 GCF_001485335.1 Type-D symbiont of Plautia stali
CCTGCGCCATCTTCATGTGGCTAACGAAACCAGCTTTACTGACGTAATCCGGCATGTTGACGATGCTCATGTTCTCCATCACCGACAACACCAGGAACAGCCCGGATTTTTTACGGTCTTCCGTCAGGAAGGCCATACCCTTTTCAATCGCCGTTGACGGCGAATCAATCTTCACTGGCACGCCATCGATCAGCACTTCCCCGCTGTCGAAGCTTTCCATACCGAATAAGCTTTCCATCACTTCACTGCGTCCCGCGCCGACTAAACCCGCCACGCCAAGGATCTCGCCTTTGCGTACCGTGAAGTTAATGTCGGTGAAACGATCTTTGCAGGTGAGGTTACGCACCGTCAGCACGTCTCCACCGATTTCACCGTTGAATTTCGGGAACAGCTGGGTGAGTTCGCGTCCCACCATCTGGGTAATCAGCGACTGGCGGGTAAATTCAGTGGTGTTGTTGCTGCCCACCCATGTGCCGTCACGGAAGATGCTGATTTCGTCAGTAATGGTGAAAATCTCATCCATTTTGTGACTGATATAAATGATGGCTTTCCCCTGCTCGCGCAGGTCACGGATGATGGTAAACAGATGCGCCACTTCAGTTTCCGTCAGTGCCGAGGTCGGTTCATCCATAATCACGATGTCAGAGTTCCACGACACCGCTTTGGCAATTTCCACCATCTGCTGGGCGGCGATACTCAGTTCACCGACCATGCGATCTGCCTTGAGGCGGATGTTAAGTTTGTTGAGCAGTTCCTGCGTTTGCTTATTCAGCAACGCATGGTCAACAAAGCCGTACTTCATCGGTTCGCGACCAAGCCAGATGTTCTCGGCCACAGTCATATAAGGCACCAGATTCAGCTCCTGGTGGATCATCGAGATCCCAGAACGCAACGCGTCCATGGTGTCCTGAAACTGAACTGGCTCCCCTTTAATGCGGATGGTGCCCTTATCGGGACGATACATCCCGATAAGGCATTTCATTAAAGTGGATTTGCCCGCGCCATTTTCACCCATCAGGGCATGTACCGACCCCGGTTTAATTCGCAATGAGACATTGTCGAGTGCCTTCACTCCGGGGAAGAACTTGCTGATGCCTTCGGCTTCAAGCGCAAATGCGGTCATACATCACCTCCGTACGGCTGAGTCGGGAACGATTATTTCTGGTTACGAGATTCGAACTGCGCCATGTTGTCTTTGGTGATCAGCTGGTAAGGGATGTTGATGATCTTTTCCACTTTCTCGCCATTCGCCAGTTTAATCGCTGCCTGAACTGCACCTTCACCCTGACCTTTCGCATCCTGGAACACGGTGGCAACCATCTTGCCGTTCTTCAGCATCTGCAAGGCATCCGGTGTGCCATCCACGCCAGCAATCAGAATGTGGTTCGGGTTTTTACCCAGCGCCTGCAGGGCACCGATGGCCATCTCATCGTTGTTAGACGCAATCGCCTGGATATCATCACCGGCGGTGAGCCAGTTACTCACCACATCCACCGCGTCGTTACGGGTGAATTTGGCGGTCTGTTTCTGAACCACTTTGATGCCTGGATATTTAGCAACCACCGCTTCAACCCCTTTGGTACGGTCACGGGTGGATTCGTTAGCGAGGTCGCCCATCAGAATCGCGACGTTGCCTTTGCCGTTCATTGCTTTGGCTAATGCTTCCATCTGTAAACGCCCCGCCAGTTCAGAATCCGAACCGACATAGGCCATTTTGTCAGTCAGTTCGCCCGCTGGTTTACGGTTCACGAAGATCAGTGGAATGCCCGCTTTGGTTGCCGCATCCATCACCGGTTTAACGGCGTTGGTATCAACCGGGTTGACGATGATGGCGTCAACACCCTGACCAATGAAGTTCTGTACCTGTTGCAGCTGCTGTGAAACGTCGCCTTTGGCATCTTCTACCTGGCCTTTAATGCCATCTTTGGTCATCTCTTTCTGCATACCGGTACGCAGAATCGTGAGGAAGTTGTCATCAAACAGCGCCATTGAAACGCCCACCTGAAGGTCTTTCGCCATTACTGCGGCAGGTAACATGCAAGCTAACAGGGAAGTCACTAACGCTTTTTTGAATTTCATGGGTAACCCTTCTTATTCGTTAACATGCGCAGTTGGCTGATACGACGAATGAAAAAAATTTTTTACATTCACTCAACGTCGCTGGCGTTATTTATCTGGTTGTAGAGGTAAGGCTTCTGGTCTAACGCTATCGATTCCGTACAGCTCCTTGTTGCAACATCTTCCTTATCAACAAGTTATTTTCAAAATGATGTTTCAGGACTGGAAACTCGTTTCGCCCGTGATGATAAGCAGTTCATTTGTTTCATCTGATCATCATTTGAAATTTTCATCATAAAAGCACTGAAATGATTGTTTTAAAATCGGCAAATAACAAAACTTTGACACGCCTCTAACATCTCAAAGGAAATGCGCTTAAAGTGAGATCTTGTTGGCAGTTTGAAATCTGCACATTCAAGGCAGAAAAGCAGCATTCCGCTGCTTTTACGCGCACTTAAACCAGAAGTGTGCGATAGGGCTTTGACAACGCAGATCGGCATCGCTAATATGCGCCTCGTTCACACGATTCCTCTGTAGTTCAGTCGGTAGAACGGCGGACTGTTAATCCGTATGTCACTGGTTCGAGTCCAGTCAGAGGAGCCAAATTCAAAAACCCCGCTCAGGGAAACCTGAGCGGGGTTTTGTCTTTTGGGAAGGCCTTTCTTGGCAGTAGTAATCGTGTTGGCTGATACATAGTCCCGTCACAAACTCAGCCTAATGAGATGTTTTGTGGTGATAATCGCTAAACAACAAACTCAAAATGCGACCCGTCAGGCAGTTCAACATCCAGGCGGAGCTTGCCACCAGCTGCTTCAACATAACGTTTTAGAGTGGAAAGTTTGAGATCGCGCCCTGGTTTTTCCATTCCAGCCACCGTTGGTTGTTTGATGTTTAGCGCCTGTGCCATTTCCACCTGCGTTTTGCTTACACGTTCGCGTAGCTCTGCAAGATGTATATTCAGCAGAATGTCTTCAGCAATGACGTTGGCATCCGCGACCACTTCAGGTTTTTCAGCCGTAAGAATCTGTTCGAGTGTTCTGCCCATCACATTACTCCTTAAATTCGCTGCGATTGAGATGTTGAGTAAGCTCTTGATCTGCTTGTGTAATCATCTCTTTATAAAATCGTTTTTCATTGCCAGCCTTATGACCAGCGCAAAGCAAAATACCTTTTCGCCATGGATCAAAAGCATAAAAAGCCCGAATGGGACTGCCTTTGCTCTGTACACGCAACTCTTTCATATTGCTGTAGCGCGAACCTTTAATTGTGTCTGCATAAGGCCTGCTTAATCCAGCCCCTGCCTGCCGTAAAACCAACATTGCCGCGATGACACATGCTCGATCCGTGTCGCCTGGCGTCATTAACCATTGATCAAAAGTGTCTGTTGTTATTATCTGCCACATGATACGCCCTCATCGATATAGGTCAAATGCTATATAGGTTCAATGCGATAGGCAGTGTGGTCGGGTATTGCCCAGAGGGCATCTGTTCTGAAATGATTTGTGGAGCAGGTTTCCAAAAAAAAAGCCCTTCCCGCTGTTCTGGAAGGGCCTTCTTAAAGCAAGCGATGTTAGTCGGTGACTTTAGGTAGCGGAGCCAGCTCCAGGCTGCTGCGGAAGTCATTACCTTGATAGTCGGTATCCAGCAAATTGCGGCGGCGCAGTTCGGGCAGCAAGCCATTCAGTAGTAAATCTTGCTGATCGGGATTACCCAAGCCGTGCAATGAGATCACATCTAATACGCCCGCGTGGTAGCGCTGTTCAATGGCATCGACAAGCTGTTCCGGCGTACCGGCAACAAACCAGTGCCCGGTCTCTTCGGCTTTGATGATCAACTCACGCAATGTCAAACCTTCCAGTGCATACTGCCGGAAGATGGCGGCACGTCCCTGGCGCCGATGTACCTGTTCCAACTGCGGAATTAACGTGCCGGGTAACGGTTGGTCCAGCGGCACTTCACGCACATCGACTTCCCCGCCCAGCATATCCGCTACGCGCAGCCTGCCCTGCTCGTAGTTAATTTTCTCGTGTTTATCCCGTAACCGACGCGCCACATCCGCCTCACTGTCGCCAATGATGGCGTGAAATGAGTTCATGATCAGAGGGGGATTCTGTTCGCGGCCAAAACGACGTGCACGCTGCTGAACATCCGCGACAAATTGCTGTGCCGCCTCGAAGGTAGGCTGCGAAGTGTAAATCACCTCCGCATAGCGTGCGCCCAGTGTCACACCCGCCTCGGATTGCCCGGCCTGAAACTGCACCGGACGTCGCTGCGGCGGTGGCGGCACATTGAGTGGACCGGCCACCTGGAAGAAGTCGCCCCGATAATGAATGGGATGCAGCTTTTGGTGATCGAGGCGGATACCACCGCTGGCCGTGCGCTGCACCGCTGCACGTTCGTTGGCGTCATACAGGGCATTCATCACTTCAATAAACTCGGTGGCGCGCGCATAGCGCTCCTGCGGAGGCGGCAGCTGGCTTTCACCGAAGTTCTCTTCACCGACTGATGAGGTCACAGCGTTCCATCCCGCACGGCCGCCGCTGATATGGTCCAGGGTGCCAACCTGACGCGCTAAATGATAGGGATGCAACCAGCTGGTGCTGACGGTGGCAATCAAGCCAATCTGCGATGTCACCTGGCTTAACGCGGCCAGGGCAATCAATGGGTCCTGGGTGCCAGTGGTGCCAGCTAAGCCCGCCGGATCGGCCTGCAACAAATCTGCGGTGAACAGTCCGGTAATTTTCTCGCGCTCGGCGATTTTCGCCAGCTCGATGGCGCGCGCGATCCCCACGCCCGGCTGGATGTCATTGCCCGCTGAAATCACGCTGCTGGCACCGACTAAAGTTTTCAATTTTCTACGATGAGTTTGTGACATAACGATCCCCTTTAGGCCTGGCGCACAAAATCGGCTTTAACGGCGTGAAGCGTATCGGCATCAATAAGCAGACGTAATCCGGTGCGGGCCAGCGTGCGCGCACCGATCAGCAATGCCTGATAACCGCGTTCAGAATTGGCCGCTTCCCGGAACGGCACGGTATGGAAAATCAGATCGTCGGGGCCGATCTTTAGCCAAGGGTGCGCAGTCGGCACCGCGTGGCTGATATCCCCGGCATCGGTCGAGACTTTATTGCGTTGTGGCGACAGATCTACCTCTTCACCGGCTGCACGCAACGCTTCCAGCAGCAGCGCATCCAGCGCTGGATTGCGTTTGAAATCGCGTGGGCCAATTTGATGATCAATCTCCACACGTGTTCCGGTGGCCAGCGCCACACCTTCGGCTATTGCGCGCAAGCGTGGCTCCAGCGCCTCCACCTGCTCACGGCTATCGGCACGGATATAGTAGTGCGCTGCAGCGTATTCTGGGATCACATTGGGTGCCTGACCGCCATCGGTAATAATGCCGTGCACTCGCACGCCATCGGGCAGTTGCTGGCGCAGAACGCTGATGCCGTTATAGAGCAGCACCAGCGCATCCAACGCATTGATCCCTTCATGCGGCGCGCTGGCGGCATGCGAGGGTTTGCCATAGAAATGGAAGTAAAGATGGTTGTTTGCCAGTGTGGCTTCCGTGAGACGCGTTTTACCGGCGGGATGCACCATCAGCGCCGCATCCACATCCTCCAGCAACCCGGCCTCAACGAAACGCTTCTTCACGTTGCCTTTGGGCCCGCCCGGCCCCGCTAAGCCGCCCTCTTCTGCTGGCGTACCCAGCACCACGACGCGGCCACCGGTCTGATCCAGCACCTGAGACAAGGCGATCGCCGCTGCCACGCTGGTGGTGCCAATCAGGTTGTGACCGCAAGCATGGCCAATACCGATTAACGCATCGTATTCAGCGAGAAAGGCGATGGTCGGTCCCGGTTTACTGCTGGCCTTCACCGCGTGAAAGGCGGTTTCATGGCCGGCAACATGTCGGGTGACCTCAAATCCCTGAGCGCTGAGTAAGTTGGTCAGTTGCTCACTGGCAAAGTATTCATTGTTACCGGTTTCCGGCCTGGCAAAGATTGATTGAGCCACGGCGATATAGTCGGCGCTGTGTTGTTCGAGATGACTTTCAAGCGTGAGCTGAAGTGTGTTCAGCGGCATAACGGATTCTCCTGAGGCAAGGCAAGACGTTGCCATCACTCTAAGCGCGTTAGCTGCTGATGTTTAAAGAGAAATAGTGATAAGGATTGCGGGAAAATGCACAACTGCTCTCATTGAATTCGTATTACATTTCAGGTGCGCATAAATGCGCACCTGAGTTCAATGCCGTCTGTCGATACGTTGCACCAGCCGATCGCCCAGCCACTGAATACCGCACACCAGCACAATCAACACCGCGATCACCGCAATCATCACTGAGGTTTCAAAGCGCTGGTAGCCATATCGGATCGCCAGATCGCCCAGACCGCCTGCACCGATCGCCCCCGCCATCGCTGAAGCGCCAATCAAGGCCACCAGCGTCACGACAAAACCAGAGAGAATACCGGGCAGCGCTTCCGGTATCAGCACATCCCATACAATGCGCAGTTTGCTGGCCCCCATGGCGCGCACAGCATCAATCAGCCCGCGATCGACATCACGCAACGATACTTCCGCCACGCGCGCAAAATAAGGCGTTGCGGTAATCGACAACGGCACAATGGCCGCCCAGGTGCCCAGTGAAGTGCCCACCAAAAACCGGGTAAACGGGATCAGTGCCACCAGCAGAATAATAAACGGTAGGGAACGGAAGCCATTGATGATCAGCCCTAGCACGCGGTTGATGCCACGATGCTCCGATATCCCGCCCGCACTGGTCATCACCAGAATCAAACCTAACGGCAGACCGGCCACCAGCGAGAACAGCCCGGAAATGGCCGTCATCAATACCGTTTCGCCCAACGCATTGAGCAGTAAATCAATCATCACTGGCGACATAGCCCACTAACTCCACTTGTGCCTGCTGCGTATGCAGCCAGCTAAGAATCTGTTGTTCATCGGCCGTGTTGCTCGCCGGAAGCGCAATAAAGAAGCGCACCACGGCGTAGTGCTGAATATGGTCGATGCCACCCTGTAACAGACGGAATTTGCCCGGTAACGCGGCGGCAAAGCGGGTCAGCAGATCGCCCTGCGCATCTTCACCGGCATAATGCACGTTGTAGATAGCCTCACCCTGTTTATGCGCGCTGATACGGGCGGCAAGCGCCTCCGGCAGTTGTGGTAGCAAACCACGCAGCAAGGAACGGGTGAGATCGGACTGCGGATGGGCAAAAACCTGCCACACCGGGCCTTGTTCGACGATCTCACCGGCATTAATCACCGCGACACGATGCGCCACCGATTTGATCACCTCCATCTCATGGGTGATAAGCAGAATGGTGATGCCGAGTTTTTGATTCAGCGACTTTAGCAGTGCCAGAATTGATCGGGTGGTTTCTGGATCGAGCGCCGAGGTCGCTTCATCACACAACAACAGTGCCGGGCTGGCCGCCAGTGCACGGGCAATGCCGACACGCTGTTTCTGTCCGCCTGACAGCGCCGCCGGATAGTGATGCGCTTTATCCGTCAATCCCACCAGTTCGAGCAATTCTGTTACGCGCCGTTGACGTTGCACTTTATCCAGACCGGCAATCTTCAACGGCAACGCTACGTTTTGCGTCACGGTTTTCGCTGACAACAGATTGAAGTGCTGGAACACCATGCCCACGCGGCTGCGCACGGTTTGCAGCTGTTTTTCCGACAGGCCGGTAATGTTCCGGCCTTCAATTTCGATGACGCCTTCATCAGGTTGCTCAAGTCCATTCAAACAACGAATGAGCGTGGATTTGCCCGCACCGCTGCGGCCAATCAAGCCCAGAATCTCGCCCTTTTGTACCGTCAGCGAAACGTCACGCAGCGCCTGGGTTTGCCCAAACTGGCGGGAAACGCCCTGTAAACGCACCACGCTAACGTCGTCTCGCGCAACACGTTCACGGTCTTGTGCATTTTCCACCACTCCACGCGCCACGGCGTGGAAAGGCGTTTCGGCCCCTGAGAATATCGTCATGCTCTTTCCTTACCAGGCCGTTTCGCCCGTGCCCTTGTAAACCTTGTTAAACACGGATTTCACTGCGTCATTCTGATAAGAGGACACCAACGTTTTTACCCACGGTGCAGAGACATTCTCTTTCTTCACCGCGATAAAGTTGTTGTATGGGTTGTCTTTTACCGGCTCTTGCGCGATACGGTCAGCCGCTGTCAGGCCACTCTTCAACGCCCAATCCGTGTTCACCACCGCAGCATCCAGATCGGGAACCGAACGACCGATGATGCCGGAATCCAGCTCTTTGATTTGCAGATGGTGGGGGTTGGCGGTGATATCAGCAGTGGTTGCGGCAATGCCGACACCGGCTTTCAGCTTAATCAAACCTTGCTGTTGCAGCAGCACCAGCCCACGTGCTTCATTTGAAGGATCATTCGGTACGCCAATCACCGCACCATCTTTGAGTTCCGCCGCACTTTTCACTTTTTTCGAATAAAGACCAATTGGCCACACCGCAGTGTCACCCACGCGCACGATGTCGTAATGATTGACCTTGATCTGATTGTTTAAGAACGGCTGATGCTGGAAGGCATTCGCATCCACCTCACCATTTTGCAGGGCTTCATTCGGCTGGTTGTAGTCGTTGAACACCACCGTTTTCACCGTCAAGCCTTTGGCGGCAGCTTGTTTAATCACTTCGCGCCAGACGTCCTCATCTTCACCACTCATGATGCCGACTTTTACTGAGGTTTTATCTGCGGCGTGAGCCAGCGAGAGTGGCGCTAAAACCGTGCTGGCCACCAGGAAAGCGCCAGCGGATAACAAGAATTTATTTTTGGCAGAAGCCAGGCGTGTGTGCATAAAGTATTTCCTGATAGTTATCATTGCGGTCGTCAAAGTACACTGCCGTGATGAACAGTTAGCCGCAGTATACGCAGATGCTTATTCCTGCATTATGATTTATCCGGAAAAGCTATTCCTGAAATGAATAAAGACACGCAGCCGCTCGCATCGCCACAAGCGATAATCTGGCTGTGATACCATGACGTTTTGATTGGATTGATATTGAGCGCTATGTCGGACACCACCACTAAACGTAAAAATGACCCTGAAGGGCTAAAAAAACGCATCTTAGCGGGTGCCTTAAAGACATTTGCCGAGTTTGGCATGCAGGGCGCACGTCTTGAGCAGATCGCTGAGCTCGCACAAACCACCAAACGTATGGTGGTTTATCACTTCGTTAATAAAGAGAAGTTGTACATCGAAGTTCTGGAGCAGGTTTACCAGGCGATCCGCGAGCATGAAACAGGGCTGAATCTTGCCAAAATGGAACCTGAACAAGCGATGATAAAACTGGTGGAAGCCAGCTTTGATTATCATGCTACACATCAAGACTTTATGCGCCTGGTGTGTACCGAGAACCTGTTGCGCGGCCGCTACATTGTGCAGTCAGAACGCATCAAAGCGCTGAACAAAAGTACCCTCGATCTGCTGGATGACATCCTGACACGCGGCCAGCAGCAAGGCGTCTTTATCGATGGCCTCAACACAGTTGACGTCCACCGCTTACTCAGCAGTATCTGTGTGCACCATGTGGCTAACCGTTACACCTTCCATTTCCTGTTTACGCCAGAAGACACGGAAGAGGACAGCATCCGCCGTAACCGCCAACTGGCTGTCACAGCGACTATGCGTTATATCCGTAAAGCGCCTTAGACATGGGCAGTGCTGTGATGGTCTACGCTTAAAGCCTTGGGACCGTCACAGACCTCAGTCTAAGGAACGCCGTAGTGAACAAAGATCCCCTCCTTTACCCCCTTCGCAACACGCAAAACACCGAGCGTGACAGCAAACTGTGGAACTGGGCGCAGAACACCGTGGTGGGTCAGCGCAGCCAGGTTTTCCAGCCGAAAAATGAAGCCGAACTGCAGCAATTGATGCAGAGTACAAAAGGCAAAGTGCGCGTCACGGGCAGCCGTTTGTCACCCGGTCGCATGCTGTGTGTCAATCCCGACGATGTGTTGATCGATCTCAGCCTTTTTACTGGCCTGCTGGCGCAGGATGCTGAAAGCGTGACCTTTGCCGCGGGCACGCCTCTACAAGCGGTTTATGACACGCTGACCGCAATGGATCGCATGCTGGCTTCCTCCCCCGGCGTCATCGCAGTGCAAACGCTGGCCGGTGCCATGGCCACGGGTACGCACGGCCAGGGACTGGGGCAAAGCTCACTGGCGGATGAAGCGCTCGCTATCCGCATGGTGTTGGCCGACGGCAGCCTACGCGTATTTCATCGGGAGGATGACGATTTCTCCGCCGCACAAACTTCGCTGGGTGCATTGGGTCTGGTGACTGCGATCACGCTGCGTACCCGCCCGTTTCGGCTGTTTACCTGCCACAAATTCGCCACGTCCGCAGATTCGCTGGAGCAGGATTTGCTGCACTGGAATCAACAGTATGAATTGAGCAAAGCCTGGTGGTTTGTTGATGACAACCTGATGCACGTGTGGAACGCGAATCCGGCAAGTCCTCAGGACGCGGAGACATGGTATGCCAATCAGCGTGAGGTGATTGAACACGGTGATGAGACCGATAGCAGCCTCAACGACACTATCGATCAAACGCTGGCGCAGATGCACCGTGACACGCAAATCGAGGGTAAAGGCGGTAAGCAGTTTCGTACTGTCACCCGCTTCCGTGATTTCACCGATGTGAGCGGTGATATCTACCAGCTGTTTTGTCGTGGTATCGCGGTGCCGCAAATCAACGTGGAGATCGGTGTCCCACTGGAAAGAACACCCGCGATCATCAGCAAAATTAAAGCCTGGTACGCAAAGAATCATCCGCATATGCATTATCCCATCATTCTGCGTTGTACCGGCGCGTCTGACGCCTGGCTCAGCCCTGCCTTTCAACAGCCAACCTGCTTCTTTGGCTTTGTGGTCTATTACGCAGATGACGGTTCACTGTCACAAGATGGCCTGCATTTTCTGACGGAAGTGGAAAAACTGCTGGCGGCGGAAGGTGGACGCCCACACTGGGGCAAATACTACGATCCGCAGCGTTACAGCTGGCGGGCGATCTACCCACAGTGGGATGCTTTCCGTGCAGTGCGCGATCGGCTCGATCCACAACACCGTTTTAGCAATGACTATGTCACGGCTTTATTTGATTAAATGTTGATAGCCAAAATAATTCGAATTTCAGGAAGGCGGCAAGTGCATGAATCCTCAGGAGCTTACTGAAGTAAGTGACTGAGGATTCATGCACGCAGCCAACGCACCTGCAATTTGAAGTATGAAGGGTACGGGGAGAGAAATTATGTTTGCCTGGGTAACGCTGCTCACGCAGCCAGACTACTTTATCGGCGTGAAAGCGCTTCATCGTTCACTAAAACGCAGCGAAACGCAGTGGCCACTGATTGTGATGGTCACCGACGCGATTGATGTTGCCACCCGCGAAGACTTACAGGCGTTAGGCTGTGTGATTCATCCGGTTGAGCCTTTAATGCCTGACGCAGAACTGGAACAGCATTATGCTTCGGCGCAATTCGGTGAAGTGTGGAGTAAGTTGCGCGCCTGGGAACTCACCGGCTGCGATCGGGTGGTGTTTCTCGATGCCGACATGCTGGTGCTGCGCAATATGGACGAACTTTTTACCCTGGATTTGGGCGATAACGCTCTGGCGGCCTGTCACGCCTGCCGCTGCAATCCCAATCAGATCGCCAGCTATCCCGCCAGTTGGCAGCCCGAGAATTGCCATTACACCTGGCAAGATCGTGGTGAAGCGGCACCTGCAACGCTGGATCGATATCTCAACGGCGGTTTTCTGGTGCTTAAACCGGATCAGGGCGTGTTCGCGTGGCTGCAGCAGAAAGTCGCGGCTATTGACGATTTGCGCCGCTATCCGTTTTCAGAGCAGGATTTGTTGAACGAGGTCTTTGAGAACCGTTGGCTGCCGTTGCCCTATATTTATAATGCGCTGAAAACATTGCCGTTCCAGCACAGCGCGATGTGGCGCGAGGATGAGGTGAAAAACCTGCATTTCATTTTGGCTAAACCCTGGAAACGTGACCTGAACCAGCCCGAAAGCGAGCGCGATCGCTACTACGCGCTGGACAAGTTATGGTGGGAGTTGGGCGTAAAATAAGGGACGCAGTCGCCATCAATGGCGCCCCTACATGAGGTCATTGTGGTCTGTAGGGGCGGCCTAAAGAAAATATCGTACGAGGCCCTAATCAGCGGGTTTTTGCAATGCGCTCCAGTGCGACCTGAGCGAGAAAACCTGAGCGAGTTTTAAACTCGGGATGAGTAGCAACACAGCGGTCGATACGATCAATCAGCAACTTCGGTAACGTCACATTAATTTTCTCCGAACCACCGAGAATGCGCGTCACATCGACTTCCACTAACACCCAAACATAGCCGGAAAAAGCCGGATCTTTCATCACGCTTTTTAATTCTGACACTGCTGGGATATCTTGCTCTAACTCAACCATCAGTTCCAGATGACCAATGATCGCCTCTTTCGCATTTTTCACCGCTTCTTCCAGCGTGTCACCTGCGGAAAAACAACCTGGCAAATCGGGCACCGTTACACCATACGCCGTGTTTTCATCACCCGCTTCAATCGCAATCGGATAGAACATGGTTTACCTCTCTCAAATTAGTGGACGATCAGCCCGGCCTGTTTGCGAATACTTTTCACCGTTTTAATGGGCAAATCTTTTTTGGGGTGAGGAATTGTTACCAAGCCCTTCTTGGAGGGATGCACAAAATGGTGGTGGCTACCGTTAACTCGAATCAGCTCCCATCCATCAGCTTTAATCTCAGCCATTAATGACCTGCTATCCATGTCGTTGCCCTGATGCGTCCTGAAAACAACAAAATAACCCCAATAACTCTAAAATGCAATATTAAGAGTTATTGGGGTTATGAATTCAACATTCCCTGATACCTTATTACCTCCTCCTCCAGCCATGTTATAAAGGCTGCTCCTTCCGGTGATGTCGAGCGATCCTTTCGGGTTACCAGCCAGTAGGGCCACGGGTAGTCAACGCTGACAGGGCTTAACTGCACCAACTCACCGCGCTGTAACGCATCATGAACCAATGAAAGACGTTCCAGAGCAATACCCTGCCCCAAGCGGACTGCCTGAATAATCAGATTGGAATCATTTATCACCAAACCGCGCGGCGTAATAGATTGCTGCAGCCCAGCGGCTTCACACCAGTCGTTCCATGATTCAAGCGTGAAAAGAATTTCACTGGCCGCGATTTGTTGAGGAGTTCGAGGTAGATCACCTCCATTGAAGTGAGGCGCCGCCACCACAATCAGGCGATCGCTAAATAGCTTCTGGCTTAGCAGACCCGCCCATTCTCCCTTACCCATCCGAATCGCAATATCAGTGCCTTCCTGCTGAACATCACTCACACTAAGGCTGGCCTGCAGCCGTAAGTAGATATGGGGAAATTGTGCCTGGAAGCCCGTTAATCTGGGTATTAGCCAGTGGCTGGCAAATGAAGGGACCATCGAAAGCGATAATTCCGCCCGTCTGGGTTTAACCTGAACTTGCCGTGTGGCATCAGCAATACGGGCCAGGGCTTCGCGGATTTGCAGCGCATAAAGGCGGCCTTCCTCGTTGATTTGTACCCCGCGCACCTGGCGGATAAACAATCGCACGCCTAACAGCCCTTCTAATGCCTTTATCTGCTGGCTGATTGCTGAATGCGTCACACTGAGTTCACTCGCTGCGAGAGTCAGACTGCCTAATCTTGCCACAGATTCAAAGGCACGCAGCATCGCAACAGGGGGAAAATCCGACATAATCAAATTCCTGATCGACCATTTTTCGCCACAGCCTGCCATAGCTGATGTAAGTTTTACTAACAAATTTACTAATAAGTCGTCGCTGGTCGTCGTGCTGTCAGCCCGTTAATGTTGAACATCTCAATTTGCCAGATTAACAAGGAGTTTTAATGAAACTGATTGGCATGCTGGATTCACCCTACGTCAGAAGAGTCGCCATTTCTCTGGAAGCTTACGGCATTGCATTTGAGCATCACCCCCTTTCAGTGTTTGGTGATTACGCACGATTTGCTGCAATCAATCCTGCCGTTAAAGCACCCACACTGGTGCTGGATAACGACACCGTACTAATGGATTCGACGCTCATTTTGCACTATCTGGATACCCGCGCTCAGTCCGGGCATCGCCTATACCCTTCTGATGACACGGCGCTGGCCGAGGATAGCCAACTGCTGGGATTGGCACTCGCCGCCAGTGAAAAAGCCGTGCAGCACGTGTATGAACATCGCTTGCGTCCGGAAGATAAGTGGCACCAACCGTGGATAGAGCGTGTGACGCAGCAATTGCTCGCGAATTGCGCGTTATGGAATGCAGCGATGGAGGGGAGAGCGCTTAAACTGGACCAAGTGGCGATTACCAGCGCTGTCGTATGGAGTTTTATGCAACTGGTGGTGCCGAACGTGGTGGATGCACAGGCTTATCCCCATTTGCACGCGTATGCACAACAAATGGAAGCACTGCCCGAATTTTTAAAATATCCCATGAATTAGCGGGCGTGCCTGGCACGCCCTGCGAAAATTAACGCCAACCTAATTCCGGCGCGACATGGGTCAGAATGCTTTCCATGACATGCGCACAGTAATCCACGCCCAGCTGGTTCGGGATGGTGAGCAGCAGCGTATCCGCTTCTGCAATTGCTTCGTCCTGCGCCAGCTGTTTGATCAGTTGCTCAGGCTCAGCGGCGTAGCTACGGCCAAAGATGGCGCGGGTTTTCTCATCGAGGAAGCCCACGGAATCCTGATCTTGTCCACTACGACCAAAGTAAGCACGGTCGATGTCATTAGTCAGCGCAAAGATACTGCGGCTGACGGACACACGCGGCGTGCGCTGGTGACCTGCTGCTGCCCATGCTTCACGATATGCACGGATCTGTTTCGCCTGCTGAATGTGGAACGGCTCGCCGGTTTCATCATCTTTCAACGTTGAACTTTGCAGATTCATGCCCTGCTGCGCTGCCCACACGGAAGTAGCATTCGAACCTGAGCCCCACCAGATACGCTCACGCAGCCCTTCAGAGAACGGCTCCAGACGTAGCAGACCCGGCGGGTTCGGGAACATCGGCTGTGGATTCGGTTTAGCAAAACCTTCACCGCGCAGCACTTCCAGCAACTCTTCGGTGTGACGACGGCCCATATCGGCATCGGTTTCGCCCTCTTTCGGGTTAAAACCAAAGTAACGATAACCTTCAATCACCTGCTCTGGGGAGCCACGGCTTAAACCGAGCTGCAGACGCCCGTTGGAGATCAGGTCTGCCGCACCGGCATCCTCCGCCATATACAGCGGGTTTTCATAACGCATGTCGATCACGCCAGTACCGATTTCGATGCGATTGGTTTTTGCCCCCACCGCCGCCAGCAGCGGGAAAGGTGAACTCAGCTGACGCGCAAAGTGGTGAACGCGATAGTAAGCCCCATCAGCGCCCAGCTCTTCAGCGGCGACGGCTAAATCGATGGACTGCAATAACACATCCTGCGCGGAACGGGTGGCAGACTGTGAAGACGGGGTCCAGTGACCAAAGGATAAGAAGCCAATTTTTTTCATGGTGAAATTCTCCTCGTGGGCCAGACTCGCCCGCACGTAATAGATTAAGTTTCGATGGAGAGAGGTTACGCCAGGCGTGAGGTGACTGATAGCCAATAGTTTTCGCGCGCTTCATCAACTTTTTTGCATAAGTCATAAAAACACGGTCTTTGTGTCGCGAACAGGGTTGCCGCATCGTGCAGGTAATTTCAGCGCATCGCAGGTTTATTCATCTTCATGGCTAACGATTATATCAACGGACAACAACGCGCCGTGGTGCATCAACTGGCACGCAGTTGGCTATGGCGCAGTGAGTTGCCCACCTGGTTGTTAATCATCACCGTGTATAGCGGCTGGTTTGCCTGCGTGATGTTTTGGCAAACGCTGGGACTGTTCGCCTCTACTCTGCTGTTGATCGTACTGACGACCTGGTACATGTCGCTGCAGCATGAACTGATCCACGGCCATCCCACCCGCTACCCACGTTTCAATCAGCTGCTGGGGACCTTGCCGCTAGCTGTGTGGTATCCCTATGGTTTATATCGCGATTCGCATCTGGCGCACCATCGCAACCACACCCTGACCGAGCCGGATGAAGATCCAGAAACCTATTACTTGTCCCCTGAACGTTGGGCACAACTCAAGCCCTGGCAACAACGCGTGGTTCACCTCCGCAATACCTTTCCCGGACGGTTAATGCTGGGGCCGCTGCTGGATATCGCGGCCACGATGAAGACCCTGGTGCAGGCACGAGCGCGGGCAGACATTGCCATGTGGTTGATTCACTTGACCTTGCTGGCGGGCCTGTTTTACTGGATGCTGCAGCAAGGATTCTCACCACTGTGGTTTGTTGGCGCAGTGAGTTACCCCGCACTGGCGCTCACCAAAGTGCGATCTTTCTATGAACATCGCGCTGAAGACGCGCCGCTGGCACGCTCGGTGAATAACGAAGCCGCATGGCCATGGCGCTTGCTGTTCCTGAATCTCAACTATCATTCTGTACATCACGATCTGCCCGGATTGCCGTGGTACGGGTTGCGTAAAGTCTATCTGCTGTATCGCGAAGGCTATCATCAGCGCAACCAGGGTTTTCGCGTCGCCGGTTATGGCGAGTGGTTAACGCGCTTTTGGCGCCAGGCGGTCAACGTCAACGCCCATCCGGGAACGCACAAGGATGCACAGCATGCCGATCATCTCTTTACCGATGTACGATATCCATCACCCGACGACGCTGGGCCTGACCTCAGCGCTAACGACGCTGCTGGCGCAACGCGGCGTGCAGGCTGAGGTCGAATGGCACACCGACCTGTTACCCCACTGGCGCGATGAGAATCTGCTGCTGAGTCATACCTGCGGCTATCCCTTGGTGGCGTTACTGCCCGATGTGCAGTTGGTCGGCGCGTTTCAGTCCAGTGCACAAGGCTGTGAGGGATTGCGCTACCGCAGTTGGCTGGTGGCTCGTCAGGAAGATGAAAACCTCAGTCTCAGTGATTTCCGTGGCCGCCGCGCGGTGGGCAACAGTGTTGATTCGCACTCAGGTTACAACGCATTGCGTTACCTGGTCGCACCGCTGGCGCAAGAAGGTACCTTCTTTAGTGAAACGCTGCTGAGTGGCAGCCACCGTCAGTCGCTGGCGGCGCTGCGCGACAATCGCGCGGACGTGGCGGCGATTGACTGCATCACCTGGGCGCTGTTGCGTGCGCATTATCCTGCAGAACTGAGTGGGCTGGAGATCATTGGCGAAACGCCACTGTGTGCCGCGCTACCGCTGATCACCTCGGCCAAAACAGATGCCACTACGCTTGAGCAGTTGCGCAGTGCGCTGAACGAACTGACCTCGGCTAAACAGTACCAGCCGCTGATGGCACAGAGTTTGATTAGCGGATTCGCAGTACCTGAACGGGCGTTTTACGATGAGGTGCAAGCCTGGGAGGATCAGGCGGCGGAATATGGTGTAACTGTGCTTTAAGGTCGCCATTTATGGCGACCAACATGTCACGCCACCTGCTGGCGGCGCTGGGCGGCGAACTGGTTTTCTGGCGTGGCTAACCCCAGATTTTCCCGCAAGGTATCACCCTCATATTCGGTGCGATAAATCCCGCGCGCCTGCAACAGTGGAATCACCTGCACCACGAAATCATCAAATGCGGTTGGCGTGCCGCCGCGTACGATAAAACCATCCGTGCCGCCTTCCAGGAACCACTGCGCTAAACCATCAGCAACCTGCTCGGCAGTGCCGAGGAAACTGGGGCGCGGCGTGGCTTCTTCTAGCGCGGCCTGACGTAAGGTTAAACCGCGCTCACGTGCGTTCTGTTTAATTTTGTCCGTCGTACTGCGGAAGCTGTTCTCACCCAGTTCACCAATATCCGGGAACGGTGCGTCCAGAGGATACTGACTGAAATCGTGATGTTCGAAATAACGCCCCAGATACTCCAGCGCTTTATCGATGGTGACCAACTCGGCGGTCTGCTGATAGCGACGTTCTGCATCCTCCTCGCTATCGCCAATAATCACGCTAATGCCCTGGAACACGCGGATATCATCGGCATCACGGCCGCGAGCCACCAGACGACGGCGCACATCTTCACGAAATTCACGCGCCTCTGCTAACGTCTCCTGACGGGTGTAGATGGCATCCGCCGCTTCCGCCGCAAAGGCTTTACCCGCTTCAGAGGCGCCTGCCTGGAACACGATCGGTCGTCCTTGCGGTGAACGCCCCACATTTAACGGCCCCTGCACCGCAAAATATTTGCCCTTGTGATTCAGCGTATGCAGCTTGTCATGATCAAAAAATTGACCGCTGGCTTTATCACGCACAAAAGCATCTTCTTCCCATGAATCCCACAATCCTTTCGTCACCTGAAGATATTCGCTGGCAACACGATAACGTTCATCATGTTCAGGATGTGTATCACGCGAGAAGTTTTTTGCCGACCCTTCCAGCGGAGACGTGACGACATTCCAGCCCACCCGGCCACCGCTCAACTGATCGAGGCTGGCAAACTGACGGGCCACGGTAAAGGGTTCGCTGTACGAGGTGGAGAGCGTGGCGACTAAACCGATTTTCTGCGTCACCAATGACAGTGCCGACAACAAGGTAATGGGCTCGAATCGGTTCAGGAAATGCGGGATCGATTGTGCTGTGATGTACAGCCCGTCCGCAACAAAGAGGAAATCGATTTTCGCCTGCTCCGCTTTGCGCGCCAGATCCAGCACATAATCGACATTGATGCTGGCATCCGCTATCGCATCGGGATGACGCCATGCCGACATATTGCCGGATACGCCCTGAATAATCGCTCCCAGCCGCAGCTGGCGTTGTGTCTGACTCATCTCATGCTCCTTTTTATGCGTGTGCGGGCTGCCAGTCGGGGATCACCGGCAGCGCCTGTAACAGTTTTTGCGTCCACGGATGCTGAGGCGCGGCAAACACCTGCGTCAGGTCTCCGCTCTCAACTATCTGACCGTTTTGCATCACCAGTACGCGATCCGCCAGATGTTGGATCACGCCCAGATCGTGAGAAATAAACAGCAGCGCCGTGCCGTGCTCGGCTTGCATCTCGGCCAGCAGATCCAGCACCTGCGCCTGTACAGACACATCCAGGGCACTCACCGGTTCATCGGCCACCAGTAGCGCGGGATTGGGGGCAAACGCGCGGGCAATGGCTACACGTTGACGCTGACCACCTGAAAGTTGCTGCGGATAACGTTGCAAGAAGCGATCGCCAAGCTGCACTTCATCCAGCAACTGACGCACACGTTGACGCCGCGCATCGCCATAAATGCCCACGCTATCGAGGGTTTCGCCGATAATTTTTTCCACCGTATAGCGCGGATCGAAGGAGCTGAACGGATCCTGCGCAATCAACTGCAATCGGGCACGACGGGCACGGCGCGCTTTCTCGGGCAGGCGATCCCAACGCTCACCTTCCAGCCGTAACGTACCGCTATCCGGTTCCGTCAAACCCATCACCACTTTCACCAGCGAGGTTTTGCCCGATCCGGACTCTCCGACCACACCCAGGGTTTCCCCCGCATGCAAAGTGAAGTTGATGTTGTTCAACACCAGACGCTCACCGTAGGCTTTGTTCAGGTTGATGCCCTCAAGCAAGGGCGCGTGGCCTGGCGTAGGGCGCGGCGGTAACGGCGTCGGTTCAGCGGCACTCAGACGCAGCCCGCGTGTAGCCGGTGTCGGCACCGCCCGCAGCAGCCGTTGCGTCCAGGCATGTTGCGGACGTTGCAGCAGCGGCTCGCTGTGTCCCTGCTCCACCACTTCGCCATCACGCATCACCAGCACGCGATCCGCCAGTTCCGCCACCACCGCCAGATCGTGACTGATCAGCAGCAAGCCATGGCCGTCACGGCGGCGTTGTGCCAGCAGTTGCAGGATCTGGCGCTGCACCGTCATATCCAGCGCGGTGGTGGGCTCATCGGCAATCAACAGCGTCGGGCTGCCCGCCAGCGCAGTGGCGATCAGTGCACGTTGCCGCTGGCCGCCAGAGAGTTGATGTGGATAACGCGCCAGCCGACTTTCCGCATCGGGGATACCGGCGGATTTCAGTAATGCCAGACTTTTTTCCTGCAATCCCTCGCGATGCCCGGCAGCACGTAACGCATCGGTTAGCTGCTGTCCGATACGGCGCAATGGATCGAGTGAGACCAGCGCATCCTGCAGCACATAGCCAATGCGACGCCCGCGCAGTGCCTGCCAGTCACCGCGCCTGGCATCACGCATATCCCGACCATCAATGTTGAAACGGTCGGCGGTGAGCACCGCACCTTCGGGCAGTAACCCCAGCAAACTGCGGGCGGTCAGGGTTTTTCCCGATCCCGATTCGCCCACCAACGCCACCGATTCACCCGGCCACACTTGCAGAGAGAGATTCTTCACCACCTGCTGCGCCCCAAAACGGATGCTGAGATTCTGGATATCAATAAACGGCTGGCTCATGCGTTTCTTCCTTCAAAACGGGCCTGCCAGTGGCGGCCAAGCGTATTCACGGCAATCACCGTCAGGGTGATAAACACGCCTGGCCACACCGCAATCCACCAGGCGTTACGCAGATAGTTGCGCCCTTCGGCCAGCATCAGGCCCCATTCGGCGGTCGGCGGCTGCGGCCCCATGCCGAGGAAGCTCAAACCGGCGGTGCCGATGATGGCAGTACCCAAACCCAGCGTGGCTAAGGCCGGAACCTGTGCAATGGCGTGCGGCAGAATATGGCGGGTGATTAACGTGAATCTTGAAAGTCCAAACGTCCGCGCCTGTTCAACGTAACCAGAGGTCATGACGGTGTAGGTTTGCGCTCGCACCACGCGGGCAAAACGCGGCACCGAGGCCACACCGAGGGCAATAATCAGGTTATTGGTACCCGGCCCGGTAAAGGCGATCAGCATTAACGCCAGCAGCAGATCGGGGAATGCCGATATCACATCCACCGCACGGCTCAGCAATTCATCAACCACGCCGCGCACCAAGGCGGCAATCAACCCCAGCAGGGTGCCAAACAGCACGGCCAGCGCCATCGCCGCCACACTGATTAACAGGGAATAACGGCTGCCGTAAATCACACGCGTAAGCAGATCACGCCCCAGTTGATCGGTACCGAGCCAGTGCGCGGCCGATGGCGGCAGTTGTGCATTAACCGGATCGGCCAGAAGCGGATCGTTATGAGTGAGTACGCCCGGTGCGATTACCGCTGTCGCCAGTAGAAGCAGATAGAGAATCGCCAGCCACACAGCGCCAGGCAGTGCTGTCGGCAGACGTTGCAGTGCCGCGATCATGATTTGCTCTCCCCACGCAGGCGAGGATCGATCCACAGCGACAAGATATCGACCAGGGTGCTCATCACCACGTAAATCAGTGCTGACAGAATGGCTACCGCCAGCACCACCGGTAGATCCTTCGCCAGCACCGCATCCACCGTGAGTTTGCCGAGACCAGGACGACCAAACACTTGTTCAGTGATCACCGCACCGCTGAGCAGGCCACCCACCAGCCAGCCGGTTAACGTCACCGCCGGTAAGGCCGCATGGCGCAGCGCATGACGCAGGCGAATCGTGGTTTCCCCCACGCCCCACGCACGCAGTGTCAACGTAAAGGGAGCATCCAGCGCCCGCTCCAGTTCGCGCCGCAGCAACTGCGCCATCACCGCACCCTGCGCCATTCCTAATGCCAGCGCCGGGAGCACCAGTGATGACAGTGAGCGATCCCCGGCCACAGGGAACCAGCGCAAGGTGAAACTGAAGATAAACAGCAGCACGATGCCCATCCAGAAGGACGGCGTGGAAGCCAGCAGCAGCTCAACACTGTTGGCAACACGACGACCGATGCGGCGATGTGCCGTTGCCACCGCCATCACTACCGCAAACAGAATGCTCACCAACAGTGCCGCCAGGGTTAACTTGATGGTGGGCCACAGTTGGGTGGACAACAAATGGCTCACCTCGGTGTTAAGCATGTAGGAGCGCCCAAAGTCGCCATGCAGCACGCGCCACAGGTAGTGCAAATATTGCCACCACAGCGGTTCATTCAGCCCCCACTCGGCACGGATCGCAGCTTCAATTGCCGGGGTCCGCAACTGTTCACCAATCAGCAAACTGACAATATCACCGGGTGCCAGATGCACACCAAGAAACGCCAGTGACACGGCAGCCCATAGCACCAATACGCCGCCGAGCAGGCGACCGACAATACGACGCGACAGATCACTGCGCCACAGAGCGGGCTTACGCGGTCGCGGTGTGCGGGTGACGATGCTTTCCAGACTCATCTTCGCCTCCTGATTAATGGTCACTTAGCCAGATGTCGTATGCGTTCTCAGGCATCTGTTTGTAGCTGCGAAAACCTGCGCCGTGCACATAGCGGGCGGCGGCAATCTGATCTTCTGGCTCATACAACGGGATCGCCAGCGCCTGATCTGCTAACGCGTAATGCTGAAGCTGACTGTAGAATTTGCGACGTTGATTGATATCCAGCGTGGCGGCGGCCTGATCTAACCAGCCGTTGATTTCAGGGCTGTTGACCCGGCTGTAGTTAATCGCGCCACCGGCGTTAACCGGGCGGTAGTGGTTTTCAATATCGATGCCGTCGGTCTCCGTATTGGAGTTGGCGATCGAACCAAAGTGACCGCTGTTGCGCACCTCGGCATAGGTGCCGGAATCGACGTAACGCAGTTTGATCTCGACGCCGAGTCGTTGCCGCGCCTGAGCCTGAATCGCCTGCAACAACACATCACGCTGATCGCGCACCGTGGCCTGGGCTTGAATCACTTCAATACTCAGGCGCTGGCCGTCTTTGCTGCGAAAACCTTCGCTGTCTCGCGTTTGCCATCCCGCCTCGTCCAGCAGCTTATTCGCCGTCGTGGGGTTGTTGCCGTACTGGCCTTCCAAATCGTTGTTGTAGAGCGGATCAACCGGTGAGGTGATCCCCCATGCGCGGGTACGCTCGCCGCGATACACCGACTTCAGCAACGGATCGATATCCAGTCCCTGCAGCAGCGCCTGGCGCACCTTCACATCTTGCGTGGGACCATATTCCACATTCAGAAACAGCGAATAGGGTGTGCCGGTGTTCAAGGCATGTTGATAGGTAAAATCCGGGTTGTCTTTAAAGGCACTGGCATCGTTGCCGGAGATGCCTTCAATCACGTCCAACTGCCCAGACAACAATGCACCGGTGCGCACCGAGGACTCTGGCAGGAAGCGATAGGTCACGCGATCCAGATACGCCGGGCCTTGATGATGTGCGGTGGCCGGTGCCCAGTGGTAATGCGGATTGCGCACCAGTGTCAGCTGCTGACCCTTTTCGTAACTCTCGATGATGAAAGGCCCGGTTCCCGCGATCTCTTTACCGCCCGCCTTGAGCTGGGGTGAGTGCCAACTGGCCGGTGCCAGAATCTGCAACTTTGCGGCAAAAGAGAGGAAAGGCGCGTAACCCTGCTTCAGGGTAATCACCACCGTGCTATTGTCGGGCGTCTCCACGCTGGCAATGCGGGCACTCAGTCCACAGATACTGGTTCCTGCGCAATATTTTGGGTCCTGTACATGGCGAAAGTTCTCCGCTACCGCGTTGGCATCAAGCTTTTCGCCGTTGGAGAAAGTGACGTCACGACGCAGCGTGAAACGATAAATTTTGCCATCCGGGCTCACTTCATAGCCCGTGGCCAGCCAAGGCACAAAACTGCCATCGGTGCGTCGTGCCAGTAGTGATTCCCAGACATTACGCAGGGTGACTTCGGCTTTAGATTGCCCATTCAACTGCGGGTTTAACGGTGCCGGTTCGGTTTCTACGCCATAGGTCAGTGAGCCGCCACTGCGCGGTTGCTCTGCAGCGAAGGTGTTTAACGTACTCAGCAGGCACGCCAGCCCCAGCGCCAGCGTGATTGAATTCGCTTTCATAATGTCCCTGTTGTTTTTGATGATGTGAATCAGGCAATGTTGGCGATGGGCTGCGGGTTGAATTCCTTTTTCAGGAATACCAGCGCTTCGCCCAACGCATTGGTGCGGTGATAAAACGGCTGATAGCCGCGACGCAGGTAAAGCTCACTGAGCCAGGGATGTTTAGTCGCCGTGGCCAGATACACGCCAGGCGCTTTAAGCGTTTCTTTCAGCAGCGTCTCTTCGGCATAGCTGATGATCTCGCGGCCATAGCCTTGACCTTTGTAGTCTGGATCGACGGCAAACCAGTGGATAAACGGCAGCGACGAGGGCGCATCGGTTTCTTGCTGCCAGGGGAAACGCACGGTCACCGTCGCCACAGCCCGTTTCCATTTGCGCAGCACCAGTACCGTCTCCTGTTCAATGACGCGACGAACCTGCTCGACGTTGCCTTGAGATATGGTGAAATGCACATCCAACGCCACCAGCGATGCGTAAGCGCGTTGCAACAGGGCAAAAATTTCGTCGGCATCGTCCGGTTTAGCAATTTGAATAGATTGGCTCATCTGCGGGTTTCCTGAATTTATCTGCAGGGAATTATTGAAATCCGCCGAAATAAAGTAAAACGAGAATAGTGGCAATGGATTTGTTAATTGTGGGAATCGCATAAGCGAAAATTAAATAAAGGTCGTCATCAATGACGACCCTACAATACGTTCGTATGATTTTCGTAGGGTGCGCATTTATGCGCACCTGGCGATATTAATGTTGACTCAACCACACATCGTAAACGCTTTCCGGCATCTGCTTATAACTGCGGAAACCATAACCATGCACGTAACTGGCGGTGGCAAGCTGATCTTCCGGTTCATACAGTGGAACCGCCAACGCCAACTGCGGTAAAGCGCGTTGCTGCAACTCACTGTAATACTGGCGGCGCTGCTTCAAATCCAGCGTCGCGGCGGCTTGATCCAACAGCCCATTGATACTGGCATCATTGACGCGGCTGTAATTAATCGCTCCACCCTGCGCAATGGGGCGGTAGTGGTTTTCAATATCCACGCCGTCGGTCGGTGTGTTGGAGTTAGCGATGGTGCCAAACTTGCCGCTTTTACGCACGTCCACATAGGTACCGGAATCCACATAGTTGAGTTTGAGATCGATTCCTAACCGTTGACGCGCCTGTGCCTGAATCGCCTGCAACAACACATCTCGCTGGTCGCGTACGGTGGCCTGCGCCTGAATCAACTCAATGCGCAAGCGCTCACCGTTTTTGGTGCGATAGCCCTCACTGTCTCGGGTTTGCCAACCCGCTTCATCCAGTAGTTTGTTAGCGGCATCCGGATTATTGCCGTACTTCCCTTCCAGCTCATTGTTATACAGCGGATCAATCGGTGACGTGATGCCCCAGGCGCGGGTACGCTCGCCGCGATACACCGATTTCAGCAGCGGATCGACCTCCAGCCCCTGCAACAAGGCCTGGCGCACTTTGACATCCTGTGTGGGGCCGTATTCGACGTTGAGGAATAGTGAGTACGGGGTACCGGTATTGAGCGCGTGCTGGTAGGTAAAATCAGGGTTGTCCTTGAATTCACCCGCGTCGTTACCGGAAATGCCTTCAATCGCATCCACCTGACCGGAGAGCAACGCCCCGGTGCGCACCGAGGATTCCGGCAAGAAACGATAGGTGACACGATCGAGATAGGCCGGTCCCTGATGTTTCGCGGTGGCCGGTGCCCAGTGGTAATTCGGGTTCTTCACAAAAGTAACCTGCTGGCCCTTCTCGTAACTTTGCAGGATAAACGGCCCGGTACCGGCAATCTCCGTGCCACCCGATTTTAGCTGCGATGATTTCCAACTGGAGGGGGAAAGGATTTGCAGCCCCGCCGCGAAGGAGAGGAACGGTGAATAGACCGATTTCAGTGTAATCACCACCGTGTGATCGTCGGGCGTTTCAATCTTGTCGATGTGCGATCCCATCAGGCACAGGCTGGTACCGGCGCAGTACTGCGCCACCTGAGTTTGGCGAAAGTTTTCGGCCACGGCGTTGGCATCCAGCTTTTCGCCGTTGGAGAACGTCACATCGCGGCGCAGATTGAAGCGCAAGGTTTTACCATCCTCGCTGGCTTGATAGCTCTCCGCCAGCCACGGCACAAAACTGCCGTCTGGACGGCGGGCCAGCAGCGATTCCCAGAAGTTGCGCAGCGTGATTTCGGCTTTGTCCTGCCCGTTAAGTTGCGGGTTGAAGGTGGTGGGTTCAGTTTCGACACCGACCGTCAGACTACCGCCGCTAACCGGTTTATCGGCAGCAACGGCATTGCCCAGCAGGCAGGCGAAACCCAGAGCCAGAGTAATTGCGTTCGCTTTCATATTATCCTTGGTGATTGCAGGTGTTATTTTAAATAGCCGCATACCGGCTTGATTTATATTTCCCGCTGAATTATTAAAATTCGGATAAATAAATGTAAAACGACAATATTGGCTATCGATGTGATGAAATGGTTTAAAGGAAACAAACGAAATAAATTACGCTTCAACGCTCGTAGGGTCGCCATTTATGGCGACCTAAAACCCTGTGCGCATGAATGCGCACCCTACGGATCGTGCGTTTACATAAAATTGCGCAATAAATTGCGCCGCTACGGTTGGTGCGTTTATTTGTCGCGACGCGATTCATCGCGCGTATTTTAAGGCGGCATCCCTGCCGCCGATCAATCACACCGCACGCGCGGCAATAATCCCCTCGGCCACATTGCGTGGCGCTTCGGCGTAATGCGCGAACTCCATGCTGTAGGTCGCGCGACCTTGAGACATGGATCGCAGCGTGGTGGCGTAGCCAAACATCTCTGACAGCGGCACTTCGGCACGGATGATACGCGCACCAAAGCGCTCGTCCATGCCTTGCAGCGTACCGCGACGCGATGACAGGTCACCCATCACACCACCGGCATACTCCTCTGGCGTTTCCACTTCCACCTGCATTACCGGTTCAAGAATCACCGGATCGGCCTGTTTAGCTGCGGCTTTAAAACCAAAAATCGCCGCCATGCGGAAGGCCATTTCCGAGGAGTCCACCTCATGGTAGGAACCGAACGTCAGCGTGGCTTTAAGATCCACCACCGGATAACCCGCCAGCACGCCACTGTTCAGCGCTTCACGAATTCCCTTCTCCACCGAAGGAATAAACTCGCGCGGCACCACCCCGCCTTTGGTGGCATCTTCAAAGGTAAAACCGGCACCGGCAGCCTGCGGTTCCAGCGTCAACACCACGTGACCATACTGGCCTTTACCGCCCGATTGACGCACAAACTTGCCTTCCACATCGCGTACCGTTTTGCGGATGGTTTCGCGATAGGTGACCTGCGGGCGACCAATGTTGGCTTCCACGCCAAACTCACGCTTCATGCGGTCAACAATGATCTCCAGATGTAACTCGCCCATACCCGAGATGATGGTCTGGCCTGACTCCTCATCGGTGTGCAGGCGGAACGACGGATCTTCTGCCGCTAACCGCTGCAACGCCAGGCCCATCTTTTCCTGATCGCTCTTGGTTTTCGGCTCGATCGACAATGAAATCACCGGGTCCGGGAACTCCATGCGTTCCAGGGTGATCACCGCATTGGGATCACACAGGGTTTCACCGGTGGTGACCTCTTTTAATCCCACACAGGCAGCAATATCACCGGCACGAATTTCTTCGATTTCGATGCGATCGTTGGCCTGCATCTGCACAATTCGGCCGATACGCTCTTTACGCCCTTTCACTGCATTCCACACGCTGTCACCCTTGCGCAGCACGCCAGAATAGACGCGCACGAAGGTGAGCTGGCCCACGTAGGGATCGCTCATCAGTTTGAACGCCAGTGCAGAGAAAGGCTCATCATCATCCGCATGACGTTCATCGTGCTCACCCTTCTCATTCACACCGGCCACCGGTGGCACATCGAGTGGTGAGGGCATCAGCTCAATCACCGCATCCAGCATGCGCTGCACGCCTTTGTTCTTAAAGGCACTGCCACACAGCATCGGCTGGATTTCACCCACCAGCGTGCGCTGACGCAGCCCCGCAATCACCTCTTCTTCGCTGAGATCGCCCTGCTCCAGATAACGGTCCATTAAGGCTTCACTGGCTTCCGCCGCTGCCGCCACCATGTTTTCACGCCATTCGGCCGCCAGCGCCTGCAGCTCGTCTGGAATCGCTGCGTAGCTGAAGGTCATGCCCTGGCTGGCATCATCCCAGTAGATAGCGCGCATCTTGTTGAGATCCACCACACCGCTGAAGTGATCTTCTGCGCCAATCGGAATCACAATCGGCACCGGATTGGCATGCAGGCGATCTTTCATCATCTGCACCACGCGGAAGAAGTCCGCACCCTGGCGGTCCATCTTGTTGACGAAGGCAATTCGCGGCACGTGGTACTTGTTGGCCTGACGCCATACGGTTTCCGACTGCGGCTGCACGCCACCTACAGCGTCATACACCATCACGGCACCGTCCAGCACGCGCATTGATCGCTCCACTTCGATGGTGAAATCCACGTGGCCGGGGGTGTCGATGATATTGATGCGGTGCGGCGTAAAGCTGCCATCCATCCCCGGCCAGAAGCAGCTCACCGCTGCCGAGGTAATGGTGATACCACGCTCCTGCTCCTGTGCCATCCAGTCGGTGGTTGCCGCGCCATCGTGCACTTCACCTAACTTGTGGCTCATTCCGGTGTAAAACAGGATGCGCTCAGTGGTGGTGGTTTTACCGGCATCGATGTGCGCGGAGATGCCGATGTTGCGATAACGTTCGATAGGTAGGGGTCGGGGCATGATGCGTCCTTAGTCTGTTCGACTGAAAAAGTGGGCGAGCACCATTGCCCGCCGCTGCGCAACAGCATAGACCTATTGTACGAGTAAACACGAACAGTTTGAGCCTTTTTCGCACAATCTGTTCACTCCATCTTCGCATCCCGCAACCGCCAGGCACTGAACGCCGAGAGCAGTGCCATAAACACCATATAGCCAATCACCGAGCCGTAGCCCTCGCCGCTGACCAGCAACGCCGTGGCGATCATCGGTGATAGTCCGCCGCCGAGAATCGGCCCGATCTGCTGGACTAAGGACAAACCGCTATAGCGAACCCGCGCCGGAAACAGCGACGAAAAGAAGGCTCCCTGAGCGCCAAAGGTGCTGCCGTGCCCTAGCGCTAAGCCCAGTGCGATAGCGAGATAAATCAGGGGAAGTTGCCCGCTGGCTAACATCAGCATAAAAGGCCATGCCAGTATGGCCTGCGCCATCATGCCGCCAATATAAACGCGTTTTTTACCGTAGCGATCGGCCATACGACCAAACAGCGGTAAGGTGAAACATTCCAGCAAACAAGCCAGCAGAATGCCGTACAGGATGATTTGGCTCTTCATGCCCAACACGTTGACGCAGTAGCTGATGGCGAATACCGCATAGATGTTGAAGAGTCCGCTTTCAGCAATTTTGGCACCAATGCCCAGCACCACATCGCGGGTGTGATGGCGCAGCGCCTCCAGCACCGGCACTTTTGCCTGTGTTCCGTCACGCTTCATGCGTTTGAAAGCTGGCGTTTCCTCAATCTGGCTGCGAATAAACATCCCTACCCCTAACAGCACCACGCTGAGCAGGAAAGGCACACGCCAACCCCAACTGAGAAAATCGGCCTCATCCAGCGCCACATTAAGCACGGTGATGAAAATTATCGGCAACAGAAAACCCGCAGGTACGCCGATATGCACCAGTGAACTGTAAAAGCCACGCCGTTCAGGCGGGGCGTGTTCGACTACCATGGTCATCCCACCGCCATATTCACCGCCAATGCCAATGCCTTGCAGACAGCGTAATACCACCAGCGCAATCGGTGCCCACACGCCAATCTGTGCGTAAGGCGGGATCAGGCCAATCAGGAAGGTGCCGAGGCCCATAATGATTAGCGTCATCATTAACGCGAACTTGCGGCCTATGCGATCGCCAAAATGGCCGAACAGCACGCCACCTAAAGGACGTGCGCAGTAGCCAACAAAATAAGTCGCAAAGGCCGCCAGGCTGCCGACCAGCGGCGATTCACCGGGAAAGAAAATTTTGTTGAACACCAGCGCGGTCGCGGTGGTGTAGAGCGTGAAGTCGTAGTACTCAATGATGGTACCCATCACACTGGCCGTGACGATTTTACGCATTTCTCCGCGCGTGGCGGTGCGACTGACCGCCGCGTGGGCGGTCAATGGTTGTGAATGCATGTTGAACTCCCGACGTAGGATTGAGGTTTAGTCGAGGCGGCAACCGCGGGTCTCTGGACCCAGCCACACGGAAACAATGGTGATGATGCTTAAAACAATCATGTAGGACGCCACCGCGCCATAGTGGCCACCGGACCAGAGCAGCAGGCTACTGGCGATGATCGGGGCCAGACCGCCGGCAAAGATCGAGGAGATTTCGCGCGACATCGAGATCGCAGTCACGCGGGTTCTGCCATCAAACAACTCGGCGAACCATGCCGCCTGCACCGAGAACATTGAGTAATTGGCGAGGGAGATCATCACGACCATTGCGCCGATGATCAGCCAGGGATTGCCGCTGTTCAGCAGCCAAAAGTACGGGAACATCCCCAGACCAAAAAGCAGTGCTCCCCCGATATACACCGGTTTGCGGCCGATACGGTCCGAAAGTGCACCGAACAGCGGGATAGTGATACAGCCAATTCCCGACCCCAGCAGTACGCCTGCGACGGGAATGGCACTGCTGACGTGCAGCGATTGCGTGACGTAAGAGATGGTCCACACCTGCAGGAAGAAACCAGCGGTGTTTTCCGCCATGCGTGCGCCCAGCGCCACAAAGAAATGACGGCGTTGGTTTTGCCACACCGAAACGAAAGGTGCGCGCTCCAGCTTCTGCTCAGCTGCCAACTTGCGGAATACCGGGGATTCGGTGACATACAGGCGTATTGCGCCACCCACAAACACCGCCACAATGCTGAGCAGGAAAGGAATGCGCCATCCCCAGCTGACGAAATCCTCCTGCGGCAGCTGTTGTACCAGGGCAAACGCAGAGGCCGACAGCAATACGCCGCAGCCGATGCCTACGCCCGACCAACTGGCGTAAAAACCGCGACGATGTGCAGGCGCTTTCTCGGCATTCAGCGTAATCGCCGAACTGAATTCTGCCCCTGCTCCAAAGCCCTGCAGCAGACGGAGTAAGGTCAACAACAGCGGCGCAGCAATGCCAATGCTGGCATAGCCCGGCAACAGGCCAATTGCTGTGGTGCTGACGCCCATCAGGATCAGGGTGCCGATCAATACCGGACGGCGACCATATTTATCACCGATATAGCCCCAGAACAGCCCGCCAATCGGACGCACCAGAAAGCCAACGCCATAGCTGGCAAATGCCGCCAGCGTTCCGCTCAATGGTGACAGTGAGGGAAAGAATAAGTGATTAAAGATTAATGCCGCCGCCGTGCCGTACAGATAAAAATCGTACCACTCCAGCGCGGTGCCAATCAGTGAGGAGATCAGCGTCAGCCTGAGTTGGCGTTGAGTCAGTTCCGGGCGCGCGCGGGTCTCTTCCGCCGTTGCGAGTTGCGATGTTGCATCCATGGTGTCACTCCTGAAAAGTCAGACCGGTAGACGGTGACGCAACGCCAGGCCATACATGCCCGCCGATATCAGCGCCATAAATCCCGCCAGCATCAAGGCCGGCACGAATCCGCCTAAATGATCCACAACAATCCCGGTGACCACGGGCGCAAACGCCCCGCCAAGAAAGCCGCCAAAATTTTGAATACTGCCTACGGAAGCCACCCATTTTTTGGTGGTAACCACTTCTGCCGCCAGCGTCCAGTAGTTACCGGACGACAGGCTATAAGTGAACATACCCAGTGTCAGCATGATCACCGCCAGCGCCGCCCCATCCACCAACGCGGTGATAAACATCGCGCCCGCCGTCAGCAATGCGGCACCGGCAATGGTATAGCGACGGGCGTTAAAAGGATCGAACCCTTTGCGCACCAGACGGTCGGAGAACCTCCCGCCGATCAACACCGCCACGCCACCGGCAATGTAAGGTAACGCGGAGAGCCAGCCCGCGCGGCTCAGGGTAAAACCCTGCGCCTGTTGCAGATAGGTGGGCAACCAACCGATGTAAAACCAGAAAACATACTGTAGACAGAAACCACCGATCACCATGTACCAGACCGAAGCATGCCTGAAAAGTCCGCCCCACTCGCGTACCGTGACACGTGGTGCGTCTGCCGCCTGTTGCGCCGTGGCCTGTCCTTCCCGGATATAGCGCAACTCATCTTTGTGCAACCACGGATGTTTTTCAGGTTCGCGATACAGCACCAGCCAGCCGATGAGGGCCACGAAACCAATCAAACCCATAATGATAAACATCGCCGGCCAACCAAAGGCCGCCATTAACAGGGTTGAAATCGGCGGAGCCAGCGCTAACCCCACCTGCGTTGCCGCAATATAAGCACTGGTTGCCGCGGCTTTTTCCCGGTCCGGGAACCAGGTGTCCGTGGCTTTTAACGCGCCGGGAAACAGCGGCGCTTCACTGACGCCAAGCGCAATACGCAGGCCAATAAAGGTGCCGACGTTACGGGCAAAGCCGGTGAGAATCGCCACCAGCGACCATAATCCCGCTGCCAGTGCCAACAGGACTTTGACGCCAAAACGGTCCACTGCCCAGCCGGTAGGCAGGTTCATAATCGCGTAGGGCCAGACAAACGCAGAGAGAATGACCCCCATCATTGCGTGGCTGATACCGAGATCCTGCATGATTTGCGGTGCCGCAACCGACAAATTGCCACGATCGAGATAGTTGGTAATGGTTAACAGAATAATGATGCCGATGATTGCCCAGCGCAGATGGTGTTTTGGTCGCACCACCTCACGTGGCATTTCCCGTGGTGCCGAGGCCGCATCACGTTCGAGTGTAGGGTTGTGGTCAAATTTCATCTTTCTGCACCTCCGCCACGCCCGTTTTCGGCGGGTCGTGGCGTGATTTTTTTATAATGTCCCGCTGTGCGGGGGTGCAAATCAGCGCATCAGACGGTCGAACGCCGCTTTAATATTGGATTTGAGCGCCTCGCTGACCGGTTGCATCGGTGGACGTGGCTGATACAGCGGAACCCCTTGCAAGCTTTGGATGTATTTCACGCAGGCAGGAAGATTGTCATGCGGTAACTGGCTCCACAAATCGCTCAGACGGAAATGGATGTCGCGCGCTGTGGCGTGGTCATTCTCTTCCACCGCTTTAAACATGCGGGCAACCACCGAGGGCACCGCGCTGGTCAATGCGGAGATGGCCCCCTGGCAACCGATGGCAAAGCCGGGATACAGCAGCGCATCCACGCCACTGACGATAATCTTCTCTGGACAGCGCAGCAGCAGATCAGAAACGGACTTCAGATCTCCCCCACTCTGTTTCATCCCTACTACGCCAGGGACTTCATCCATGATGCGATTCATCAGATCGAGACTCAGGTAATTCCAGGGGATGACGTTGTAAATCAGAATTGGCGTTTGCGTCGCTTCGTAAATTTCGCGGAAATGACGCACGGTGGCGTCATCATCGGGCTTGAACAGGTAGTGCACTGGCGTAACCTGCAGCGCATCCAGCTTCATCCCTTCCAGCATTTTCACGCGTGCAATCGCCTGGCGGGTGCTGTTAACAATCAACCCGGCGACGAAAGGCACACGGCCATTGTTGGCTTCATAGGCTTCGGTCATGGCCTGGCGAAACTCTTCATCAGAGAGCGTGTGGCCTTCCCCTGTACTGCCGCCCACCACTATCGCACTGGCACCCGAGTTAATGATGAAGTCGATTTGCTGTTTCAGGCCACCACGCACCAACTCACCTTCGGCGTTGAAAGGCATGGTAATTGGCGGCAAGACGCCACGCAGTTTAGCTTTCAGTTCTTTAGCCTGGCTTGCAATCTGCTGACTCATTTTCTGCTCCTGTCTCTCAAGACGCTGATTAAAGCGAGAACGACTCGCGGTAATCAATTAATGTGAGACAATGAAATATTGATCAACACCAAATCTCTCATTGTGGAATTAAGATCACATATCAAGATCAATTTTCATACAACTCATTAACTATCACTTGTCCACCATAAAATCTCAACAACCTGAAATATAACGATTAATTTCATATCGAGAGTCATTAATGATGATGGAGTTGATTGGGAAGGCTAACAGACACCCACTTTACAATGAGGATTAATGCAAACATATTAACAAATATATCCCACATTATGAGATTCAAGCCGAATAGCAATCAACTTGAGGATGGCAGGCTCACTAAAAGGCGTTATTCTGGCGCAAGCGTCTCAGTATAAGAGCCGGAATATCGGAATACTGTGAACTGGGCGAGTGCACGAAGCACGCTTCACTGTTGCTGATCTAGAGGTGGGTATGAGTACAAATAGCGGAACCGAGGCGGAGAAACTGAATCAGGCATCGATTAAAAGCCTGACCAAGGTCCTGCAAATTCTGGAGTGTTTTTCACAGCGTGACGCCAATTTAACCCCGGCGGAAATTGCCACACGCACCGGATTACCGCGCGCGACAACGCACCGGTTGGTGTCGTCATTGCGTGATATTGGCCTGCTGGAACAGAACGGCAAACGCGAGACTTACAAGCTGGGCATGAAGCTGTTTCAGCTGGGAAATTTGGTGATTCAAAACCTGGATCTTGATAGTCATGCAAGTCCTTACGCCGCGCAACTGCAGTTGATTACCGGCGAAAGCACGCACATGTGCATTTTCGATGGTGCACAGATGGCGTTTGTCGAACGCCAGGAGATGACCAGCACCGGCAATACCACCATTACCCGGATTGAAGCGGCATTGGTGCACTGCACCAGCGTGGGCAAGGCGTTCCTGGCCTGGCAGTCACCCCGGTTGATTCGCAAAATCATCGCCGATTCGTTGCCACAACGCACGGCTTACACCATTACCGATGGCGAGGCGCTGGAAGCAGAACTGGCGCGTATTCGCGAACGCGGCTACGCCCTGGACTTGCAAGAGAACGAACTGAATGTGCACTGCATCGGCGCACCGGTGCGCGCAGCTAACGGCCAGGTTTTCGCGGCGATCAGCGTATCCGGTGCAGCTGAGCGTCTGCCGCTGGCACGTCTGGAAGGTCTTTCAGGCTTGGTAATGGAAATGGCTAACAAGATATCGCTGGAGCTGGGATGGACACCCTCTCGCCCGGCGGCCACAGTTTCAATCACAACCCGCCGTGGCGATCTTCCTGCACTGCCCGAATAGTGCAACTCGCTGCCTGGTGGAATCTTTAACGGAGGAGAATGCATGATGCTCAGTGGAGAACTCTTTATTGGTACACAACGCCAGCGCGGCGGCGCCCACGCTTTTAAGGCTTTCGATCCCACATTAAATCAGGCGTTGGTCCCGGACTTCTATGAAGCCGATGAGGAACAAATCGACGCGGCCTGCCGATTGGCTGCGGCAGCTTTTATCCCTTACAGCCAGCGCGACCTCGCCGTGCGTGCCCGTTTCTTGCGCCAGATTGGCGAAAATATCGCGGCACTGGGTGATGAACTGATAGAACGCGCGATGCAGGAAACAGCCTTACCGCGCGCCCGCATTAAAGGCGAACGCGGGCGCACCATTGGCCAGCTTAATCTGTTTGCCGATGTGGTAGAGCAAGGTGCATTTCAGGGGGCCATTATCGAACCCGCGCTGCCGGATCGCCAGCCGTTGCCTCGCCCTGATCTGCGTCAACGCCAGGTTGCCTTGGGGCCGGTGGCCGTGTTCGGTGCCAGTAATTTCCCGCTGGCGTTTTCGGTGGCCGGTGGCGATACCGCATCTGCACTGGCCGCTGGCTGCCCGGTGGTGGTGAAGGCCCATCCGGCACATCCCGGAACCAGTGAACTAGTGGCACGAGCCATCAGCCAGGCCGTACTACAATCTGAACTGCCAGCAGGCGTATTTTCACTGCTGCACGGCACTTCAGTGCAAAGTGGCAGCGCGCTGGTACAACATCCCGCAATCTGTGCCGTGGGCTTTACCGGTTCACGCCAGGGTGGCCTGGCGCTATTGCAGCAGGCACAACAGCGTCCACGCCCGGTTCCGCTCTATGCCGAAATGAGCAGCATCAACCCTATGTTATTGCTGCCCGGCGCATTACAACAACGTGCAGAGAAACTCGCGCAGGGGTTTATCGATTCGCTGACGCTGGGCTGCGGCCAGTTCTGCACCAATCCTGGCGTGGTGCTGGCCTGTGAAGGCGAAGACTTTGACCGCTTTGTGCAGCACGCCAGCAACGCCTTGCGATTAAAACCCAGCGCGACGATGTTAACGCCCGCCATCGCTGATGCCTGCGAACAGCATACTGCTGTGCTGAGTGCATTAGCGGGTGTTGAGCGGCTGGCGAACGGGCAAGAAAAACAGGGCCCGAATCAGGGACAACCGCATTTGTTTACCGCCAGTGCACGCGATTTTATCCAGGAACCTCGCATGCAAAATGAGGTATTTGGCCCGGTATCATTGCTGGTGCGCTGTGCCGATCAGGAGGAAATGGTCGGCGCGCTGCAGGCACTGCAGGGGCAACTCACTATTACGCTACATTTGGAACAGCAAGATCAGAGGCTGGCTGCCAGCTTGCTGCCGCTGCTGGAGCAACGCGCTGGACGCATTCTCGCTAATGGTTTCCCAACCGGCGTGGACGTGGGTTATGCCATGGTGCATGGCGGCCCCTTCCCCGCAACCAGTGATAGCCGTACTACCTCGGTCGGTGCCACGGCCATTCAACGCTTCCTGCGCCCGGTCTGTTATCAAGACCTTCCCAACGCGCTGCTGCCGCAATCTGTGCAAAATTAAACATTTGATGGCTGGAAACCCTCGCCGCTGCGATTTATGGTAAGGGTTTCACTCTCAACGGGAAATCTAACCATGCGCATTCTGGTTGTCGGCGCCGGTGCCACCGGCGGGTATTTCGGTGCACGTCTGGCGCAAGCAGGACGTGATGTGACTTTTCTGGTGCGCGAGCGCCGTTTTCAGCAACAGCAGCAAACGGGCCTGGTGCTGAAAACGCCGGGTGGCACGGAAGTGCTTCAGCCACAGCTGGCGCTAACCGGTAAACTTGAGGGTCAGTTCGACCTGATTATCCTGACGGTGAAAAGCTTTGGTCTGGAGCAGGCGATCGAAGATATCGCCTCGTCTGTCGGGCCAGAGACGCTGATCATGCCGATTCTCAATGGCATGCGCCATATCGATACGCTGCGTGCGCGATTTGGCGACAAGGTGATTGGCGGGCTGTGCAAGATCAACGCCACGCTGGGCGATCAGGGCGAGGTGGTGCAGATGACGCCGCTGCATATTCTCTACTATGGCGCACTCGATGGGCAGAATGATGCGCGCCTGCAGCGTCTGGATGAAACGCTGAAGGTGGCGCAGTTCGATACCGTATTTGCCGATAACATCATCAGCGAGCTTTGGGAGAAGTGGCTGCTGCTGAGCACGCTGGGTGCGGTGTGCTGTATTGCGCGCGGTAATACCCAGCAGGTGCTGCGTTCACACGGCGGTGAAGCGCTGTTACAGGGTATCTTCGCCGAAGTGCTGTCGGTGATCAGCGCTGATGGCTATCAGGCGCGCCCAGCGGTGACCGCGAAGATTTATGAGACGCTGAATAACCCACAGGTGGCGATGACCTCCTCCATGTATCGCGATCTGACGCAAGGTTATGAAATTGAGGCGGATCAGGTGATTGGCGATCTGTTGGTGCGCGGCGCACGCAGTGGCGTCGTAACGCCTTTGCTGAATGCGGTGTATGTGAACTTGCAGGTGTATTTGCAGAACCGCGCGTAGGTGTGTTGAGCCTGGTGCGCATAAATGCGTCATCATGAATGGTGCGGTTTTTGGCCAGGTGCGCATAAATGCGCACCCTACAACATTTGTAGGGTCACCATTAATGGTGACCTGGTGCTTAGAGGCGCGTTTGCACACCCGGCAGCTGCATCAACCGCTGCCAACCTGCTTCCACCTCTTCGGGGATATCGACGTGTCCAAGGAATCCTTTGCCGCGCGGACCGTAGCCGTTTTCGTCATCGCGTAGACGTTGAATTTCCCCCATCAGTAATGAGAGAAAACGCTCCATTGACCACAACCCCTGCGGTGGTGCACCAATGATGCGCAACATGCCTGCATCCATCATCACCTGTGGGGTAAACACCGGCCAGCTAATAAATTCTGGTGCGTCGGCGCGATCGCGCCACTGGTAGCGGAACGTTTCCCAGGTTCGGCGCTGCATCAAGGGGTCCTGCACCAGCAATACGTGCTGCGGCTGCCAGTCTTGCTCATCCAGCAATTTTTGGCTGAAGGCTGCATTCTCTCCGCAGTTACGTGAGGCGGTTTCCAGCAGCAGTTGATCGTCTGGCAGTGCAGCAAAAATCTGCGCCATCTCACCCAGCAGTTCGGCTTCACTTTTGCCTTGGGTAGCGATCTGTCGGTAAAGCGGATGGCTGGCGATCATATGCGCCAGCAGCGTGGTGGAGTGACCGATACCACCGCTGATCAGCAGCGGTAATTGATACTTTTTCGCCAGCGCAATCACGCCCTCGACATTGGGCAGGACCGCATGACCGGCAAGAATCGCCAGATCGACCTCCAGCGTACCATCCACGGGCATGTGGTCGAGCGCCAGCCAGGCCGCCAGCGTATTGATGTCCTGAATCTGTTGGTCATTGAGCTGCATCGCATTCTCCTCGCGTTAACCTTGGCAGTGTAGCGGCTTAACTCCGCGACAGCAGAGAAAAATTTGCTACACTCGCCGCTATCAGATTCAGGAGAGTTTATGAATGCGCGTTCCGTTACCCTCGATGATGTCGCTCAACTGGCGGGGGTTTCTTATCAGACCGTTTCCCGTGTGCTTAACCATTCCGTGCAGGTCTCGCCGCGCACGCGCGCCAAGGTCGAGGCGGCGATGCAGCAGCTCAACTATGTGCCGAACCGTGTGGCGCAACAGCTGGCGGGCAAAGCCACCCGCACCATCGGGTTGGCCACCAGCGATCTGGCGCTAATGGCACCTGCGCAGATTGCTTCCGCCATTCAGCAACGTGCCGCCGTGCGCGGATACCATCTGGTGATTGCCATGGCGAACGCAACGGGAAGCGCACAGGATACGGTGAATGAACTGCTGGCCCAGCGCGTGGATGCCCTGCTGATTAACCTTCCGCTGGATGCCGTACAGGCTGCTCAGGTGCAGCAGCAGTGCGGCAGCAAACCCACGCTGTTTCTGGATGTCGAACAGCATGCTGCTGTGGCGCAGTGCCAGTATCAAAGCGATTTAGGGGCGCAGCAGGCGGTGGAACATCTTGTTGCACTCGGCCATCAACAGATTGGCGTGCTGAACGGCCCTACCCGCTCAGCGTCCGCTCGTGCGCGCTTCCAGGCCTGGCAGCAGGCGCTGGCGTCACATCAGCTGGAAGCAAGCTGTGTACTTTACGGCGACTGGAGTGCGGCCTCAGGCTATCAGGCACTGTTGCAGCTATTGCCGGATCGCTTACCGCAAGCGCTGCTGGTTGCCAACGATCAAATGGCGCTGGGGGCGATGCGCGCCCTACATCAGCATGGGGTTAGCATTCCAGCCGAGATGTCGATCATCGGCTATGACGATACGGCCGAGAGTGCCTGGTATCAGCCGCCGCTCACCACAGTACGTCAGGATTTGCAGCAGTTAGGTGCCGTGAGTGTCGATCGTTTACTGGCAGAACTGGATGGTGATGCACAACAGGCGATAGCGCTGGAGACCGAACTGGTATTGCGTGAGACGACAGCGTCGCCGATGCAGACCGGTGTGGATGTGATTGAGATTGCCGAGCAATTGCAGGTGTTGGCGCGGAAATTAAAAAGGTCGCCTTAAAAGGCGACCCTACAACGTTCAGGCGCAATTTTCGTAGGGTGCGCATTCATGCGCACTAACATGAATTGAGTGAGCGTCATTACGCCATAAACAGCGACCCTGAAATTTATTGCGGTTTTGGCTCGCCCATCGCTTTCAGTTTCTTCGACAGCTCGCGGCGCTCTTTAGACAAGTCCGCGTTTTTGATGATGTATTCATCAACGCGGTCTTCATAGTCCACGCGCATAGATGCAATGATTTCCTGAATCGCTTCTACGCTCATGCCGGGTTTGATGTACTCGCTCAGGTTGTCCAGCAGCAACACACGTTTCTGGTTATCACGGACTTTCTTCTCGTTATCCACGATTTCGCGCTGCAGTTTGTTTTTACGACGAAACATACGCACAAACTCCAGTACGTCCTGAAATGATTGCTTGGCATTTTCCATGTTGGCACCTTTCTTTGAGCCTGCCGCGGCAGGCGGAATAGTCATGAGCTACAGCTTAGCGGCTTGCTAGCCTGGTTCGCAATTTTCACAGCTAATTTCGGACTGGCACTTATCTTAGCGCAAAGAAAGGGTGATTCACATTAAGTCATTGCCTGAGAAAACTATTTGCGCAATGCCAGTCGAACCAAGTCTGTCATCCGCTCTAACTGACGCGCCTGTTCCAGGCTCAGCCACACATAGCCGTAGATGGCCGTGGTCTCCAGCCGCCCGCTGCGATTGGCAATCAACTGCTCCAGCTCTTGGGTGATCTCTTCCAGCTGATGGCTATTGGCGATCACCTGCTCCGTCTCCCCTTTAACCATCAAGGTCGCCAGGGCGTTGAGTGTGTCTTCCGTCATTTTCTGACTGCGACGCAGTGCCGGGGCATTGAGCAGCAGTAAGTGACTCTCACGCGATGACCACCAAGCATCAATTTGCATCTGCATGGTGTTAACCATATTACGGTTAATAGTCTGAATAGCTTCAAACACCGATTTTGGAATGCGCGTCTCTTTGCTGGCCGGTTCCAGCAGCGAGCGCATCTTGATCACACTGGTCAGCTGCTTCTGAAACGGCTTATTTAAACGCGGCTTCTCCAGCAGGTTGGCGGAGAAACCGGTGTGATGCAGCTTGGCCATCGCCAGAAACGAATCAGACAACTGAATGCGCCAGTGGGTAAAAGCACGCTGCGCCAGAATCGCGCTGAACAGCAACGCCATCACCGAACCCAGAATCACATCCCCGCCGCGCCACAGTGCCACGGTGAAGTCACCGGCTGGGGCACCGACCACTACGCCCAGCGTGATACCAATCAGCAGCGCCATGTAGGGGTGTTTTCCCAGCGTCAGATAGCCGCAGATGATCATCACCACGAAGCACCATGACAGCATCATCGGCAGTGATAACAGCTCTAATTTGAGCGCTATCAGGCCCGATGCCAGACCGGCAAAGGTGCCGCTAATACGCTGAATGACACGCGGGAAGACATTCCCCCAAGTGGAGATCGGCCCCATCACCACCACCAGCGTAATCAGCGGCCAGGTGCCTTCAGGGATATCCGTCAGTCGAACGAACAGAAAACAGAGTACAAAGGCAATAGCGATGCGCACGCCATGCACGGCACGGTAGTGGCGATAGAACCAGAATTCAATCGACGATATAGGCTTGTCAGCACGTAACATGATGGTCCGGGAGCGATAAAAATTTGCGCGCTATGTTACCCTGGCGCGACACGAACATTGAGTGCTGCGCAGCACTTTTTCCGCTCTTTTTTTACGAATCAACAAGTGCGTTACATCTGATTTTCTCAATCCAAACATAGATGTAACGCGCTGGAGATATTAGTCGGCTGCACGCACGGGAATGTACATATCCACCAGCCAGTCGCCGCTGTCGGAGCCGTCAGAAAGGTAGTGTTCGAAGCAGGGACGGTTATCGACTTGCCAGCCGCCCTGCGCTTTTAGGTGATCAAACAAACTGTGCCAGGCGGTGAAGAAATCGTTGTTCATCACTTCCATGCGGGCATGAAAATAGTGGCCGCCGGGCAACAGCCCCTGCTCAATATCGTCGCCATACGAGGGGACCGCATCGGTAGGGGCCGTGATGACCGTTTCGACGCGCAGCTCTTCAGGGGGTAACACTTCAGGATTGCCGTAATAGATAGCCAGCCATTCACCGGTCATACCATGCTGCTCCACCCAGCTTTTTAACTGGTTGAATCCGTGTGGTACGGTCTCTTGCCAGGGCCCTTGCAGATGGTAGCCCAGCCAGCTTTGTGGCTTGCGCTCGACAATTGATGCTTTCATACTTTTGCCTCCGGTCAGCAGCAGAAAGCCAGAGTGTGCCACTCCTGACCCTTTTCGGCGACAGGAGCGGCTCTGAAACCCGCTGCGGATTACAGTTTCTGTTTCACGTAGTCACTGATGCGCGTGATGATGCCGGCTTTATCCACCGCTTGTAACGCGTACAACGGATAGCTTGCCAGCTGTTTATCTTTGTCCATCACCTGAATCTCACCCACCTGCTCACCCGCTTTCAGCGGTGCTTCCAGGTCTTTACGTTCGATCACGTATTTCGCCATCACGTTGGAGACTTCAGTGCGCGGCAGCGACAGGTAGATATCCTCGGTGGTACCGACATCCACTTTATGTGGGTTGCCGTACCAGACATTTTCGGTGCCGATTTTCTTACCGGCATGGAACAGTTGCACAGTGTCAAAGTTGTTCTGACCCCACACCAGCAGTTTACGCGCCTGCTCTTCGCGCCCTTTTGAGCTCTTGCCGCCCATGATCACCGCAATCAGACGATGACGGCCGACAATGTTTGACGCGATGATGTTAAAACCTGCCGTTTCAGTATGGCCTGTTTTCATGCCATCTACGTGAAGGTTTTGATCCCATAACAAACCGTTACGGTTGTTCTGGGTAATGCCGTTCCAGCTCAGGGTTTTCTCCGCGTACATGGCGTAGAAATCCTGCTCGCCGTTGATGATCGCACGTGACAGCACCGCCAAATCACGCGCGGTGGTGTGCTGACCTGGCGCATCCAGACCGTGCACGGTTTCAAAATGGGTGTGCGTCAGGCCGAGCTTCTGGACATAGTTGTTCATCATATTGACGAAGCTGTCCTGACTCCCCGCGACGTAATCTGCCAACGCCACGCAAGCGTCGTTGCCGGAATCGATAATCACGCCGCGCATCAAATCGCGAACGGTGACTTTATCGCCGGGCTTAAGGAACATCAGTGAAGAACCCTTGAACACAGGATTGCCTGCCGCCCAGGCATCTTTACCCACGGTGACCACATCATCACGGGTGATTTTTTCTGATCGACCGCACGATCGACCACGTAACCGGTCATCAGTTTGGTGAGGCTCGCCGGATTACGCTCTTCATCGGGATTGCCCGCCGTGAGGATTTGGCCCGTTGTGGCGTCCATTAACACCCATGAAGCCGCATCAATCGGCGGAGGCGTCAGAGGGAATGGCATGCTGTCGTCAGCCTGTGCCAGCGATGCCCAAACAATCATTCCAGATACAGTTACCAACAGACGCCTTTTCAACACTTCTTCCTCGAAATCAAAAAAATGAATTTACCGCCGCACGTTTTACGGCAATTAGCGCTTTGATATTTGAATAAATTGAAAAAAAGTATGAACTGCGGACAAATGCTGCGCGCCCATCCGCAGCAATGGCAAACAAGGTTGTGCTGACCCCGGCACACGACTATTCTGTGCGTTGATTTTCCACTGCCAGGATACCGCCGTGCCCGCCTCTGAGTTCACCTTCTTGTTTCACGATTACGAGACCTTCGGTAAGAGTCCCTCACTGGACCGCCCCGCGCAGTTTGCCGGGTTGCGTACCGATAAAGATTTCAATGCGGTAGGTGAACCGCAGGTGTTTTATTGCCAGCCCGCCGATGACTACCTGCCACAACCGGAAGCGGTGATGATCACCGGTATTACGCCGCAGGTCGCCAAAGCGCGCGGCGTGACGGAAGCGGCCTTTGCTGAGCGTATTCACGGGCTGTTTACCGAACCACAAACCTGTGTGATTGGTTACAACAACGTGCGCTTCGATGATGAAGTGACGCGCAACATCTTCTATCGCAACTTTTTTGATCCTTATGGCTGGAGCTGGCAAAACGGCAACTCACGTTGGGATCTGCTGGATGTGATGCGTGCCTGCTATGCCCTGCGTCCTGACGGCATTGTCTGGCCTGAGAATGATGACGGTTTCCCCAGCTTTAAGCTGGAACACCTTACCAAGGCGAACGGCGTGGCGCATGAGCAAGCGCACGATGCGATGTCTGATGTCTACGCCACACTGGCGATGGCCAAACTGGTCAAAGAGAAGCAGCCGAAGCTATTTGAGTTTCTGTTTACCCATCGCAATAAACAGAAACTGATGAACCTGATTGATATCCCACAGATGAAGCCGCTGGTGCATGTTTCAGGCATGTTCGGTGCGGCGCGCGGCAACACCAGTTGGGTGGTGCCCGTGGCATGGCATCCGGATAATCGTAATGCGCTGATCGTGGTGGATTTGGCGGGAGATATGTCGCCACTGCTGGAGCTGAATGCAGATGAACTGCGTGAGCGTCTCTACACCAAACAGAGTGAACTGGGTGACCGGGCAGCTGTGCCGATTAAGCTGGTGCACATCAATAAGTGCCCGGTGCTTGCGCCTGCCAATACCTTGCGCCCTGAAGATGCCGAGCGGCTGAATATCGATCGTCAGCGCTGCCTGGCGAACCTGGCGCTGCTGCGTCAACATGCCGAAGTGCGTGAGAAAGCGGTCACGCTATTTGCCGAAGCGGAGCCGTTTAAGCCTTCCGATGATGTTGATGCGCAGTTGTATGACGGCTTCTTTAGCGATGCCGATCGCGCCAATATGAACATTGTGCGCCAGACGCCACCCCAGAATTTACCGGCGCTGGATTTGGCCTTTGACGATAAACGCATCGCAAAACTGCTGTTCCGTTACCGCGCGCGCAACTTTCCAGGCACCTTAGATGATCAAGAGCAGCAGCGCTGGTTGCAGCATCGCCGTGAAGCGTTGAATGCCGATCGCGTGCAGGCCTTTTTGCTGGAGCTGGAGTCACTGGCGAGTTTGCATGAGGACAACGCGGAGAAGATGGCACAGCTGAAAGCGTTGTATTTGTATGCGCAGGAACTGGTGTCTTAAGGTTATAGACGAGCACCAATGGGACGGTCATCGGCCAGGTGCGCATAAATGCGTCAATAAAACCTGTGCGGTTATCGGCCAAGTGCGCATAAATGCGCACCCTACAATCCCCGTAGGGTCGCCATTTATGGCGACCACTCACATTTAAATCAATCCCCACACCATCCACGTCAGGGCAAAACCGCTCAGGCCCATCAGCGTGGTCAGCACGGTCCAGGTCTTCAGGCCGTCGGCCACTGACAGACCCAGATAGCGTGTCACCACCCAGAAACCGGCATCGTTAACGTGTGACAAGCCGAGGCCACCGAAGCACGCTGCTAAGGTCACCAGCACGCGCTGCATGTCGGTCACATCGCCCACTGCCTGGCTTAACAGGCCGCTGGTGGTCAGAATCGCCACCGTGGCCGATCCCTGTGACGCACGCAGCGCCAGTGACAGGATAAACGCGGCCGGCACCAGTGGCAGATGCAAGGTTTCCAGCGTTACCGCCAGCGCTTTACCCACGCCAGACTCCACCAGCACTTTACCGAAGGCACCACCCGCACCCGCCACCAGAATCACGCTGGCAGAACTTGGGATCGCACGGCCGGTCAGATCTTCCAGCTTCTCTTTGCTCCAGCCACGACGAATACCTAACAGCCATGCCGCCAGCGCCAGCGCGATTAACAGGGCAATCGGCGGATTACCAATCACCGTCATCACTGAACGCAGGACGCTGCCTTCTGCTAACACCGAATGCGCCAGCGTACCCAGTACAATCAACACAATCGGTACCACTATCAGACCCGCAATGGTCAGTGCGCCCGGTGGTGGCACTTCACTCTTTGCCGTGCCTTCCGGTTTCGCTAACTGCAACTGCTCCAGCACATCCACGGAGAGGTGATACTGGCGCAGGTTCATGGCTTTGGCGACGTAGTAACCCACCACACCCACTGGAATCGAGATCAGGATACCCAACATCATCAACCAGCCCATATCGGTATGCAGAATACCGGCAGCTGCCGCCGCGCCCGGATGCGTTGGCAACGCCACATGCACCGTCAGCATCACACCCGCCATTGGCAGACCAAACTTCAGCGGTGAGACGCGTGCCACCTTCGTGAAGCCGTAGATCAGCGGGATCACGATAATAAAGCCGACTTCAAAGAACACCGGAATACCGAGGATAAAGGCTGCCATAGTCAGTGCCGCAACGGTACGTTTGATACCGAGCGATTTACTGAAGCGCTGCGCCAATGATTCGGCACCGCCCGAGGCTTCAATCACTGCGCCCAGCATCGCCCCCAGCACGATGATGATGGTGATATGCCCCAGCAGGTTGCCCATGCCGCTAAAGATGGTTTCCATGATTTTATCAGCCGGGATCCCGGTGCTGATGGCAACGATGAGACTGACAATCAGTAAAGCAACAAACGGATGAACTTTGGCTTTAATCACCAGCAGCAGCAATATGACTATGCTGGCCGTAGCGATAGCAAGCAGCAATGCGGTAGACATGATAAACCTCTAATTATATTCCCCCCGTCATACTTCAAACTGCAGGTGCGTTGGCTGCGTGGATTCGCCCCAGTCACTTACTTATGTAAGCTCCCGGGGACTCACCCACTTGCCGCATGATTCGGCCTATGGCCTCACCCTGCGGGCCAGCGCAAACGCTGTTCAAAAGCGTCCTTCGACGCTTTTGTCCTGCAGCTCGAATTATTTAGGGGAGCCTTGGGTATGTTTTTTTAGTGTTTTACAAATTCAGGTAAGACTTCACTCAACACAGGGCGCAAAAGCACTGTGCTGAGCGGTACAACAAAGGTTATTTGGCGTAAGGGGCGAACCAGCCGAGTCCCGCTTCGGTACGACCGCGTGGGAAGTATTCGCAGCCAACCCAGCCGTCGTAACCGACCTCATCCAACAGGTTGAACAGGTACGGATAGTTGATCTCGCCCTCATCCGGCTCGTGGCGATGCGGCGCAGAGGCGATCTGGATGTGGCGATAGCGTCCGGCGTATTCGCGGATCAGGTGGCTGAGATTGCCGTCCACCAGCTGCGCGTGGAACAGATCCAACTGCGTGAACACATTTGGACGGTCAATACGCTCCATCATCGCCAGCGTCTGGTACTGGCTGGAATAGAGGTAATTCGGTTTGGTCACCGGATTCAGTGCTTCCAGCAGCAAGCGAATGCCGTGCGGCGCAAAGCGCTCTGAGGCGTAATGCATGTTGCGCACAAATGTCTCTTCGTACGCCGCCTGATCGGCACCGTTTGGCACTGTGGCTGCCATCACATGCACTTGCGGGCAATTCAGGGCAATGGCATATTCCAGCGCGCGATCGATATCAGCGCGAGCTTCCGCTTCACGGCCCGGAATGGCAGACACGCCCCACTCACCGGCCTGCACATTACCGGCCGCGGTGTTGAACAGCACCAACTCCAGCTGATGTTTCTCCAGCTCGGCTTTAATCACCTCAGCCGGATAGTCGTACGGGAACAGGAACTCAACGGCGCGGAAACCGGCGTTGGCCGCGGCGGCAAAGCGTTCGATAAATGGCAGTTCGCCAAACTGGGTCGATAAATTGGCAGCAAACTTTGGCATCAGTAATTCCTCAATTCCGCCACTTCGTCATCGGTAAGATAACGAATGGAGCGGTCGCCGAGCGTGAACATCAGACGCGCGGTCTCTTCCAGCTCTTCAGTATTATTGGCCGCTTCACGCAGCGATTTACCCACCACCACCGGACCGTGATTGGCCAGCAGGAAGGCGTTGTAACGTGGCGCGAGCTGTGCGAGATCTTCCGCCAGGCGATCGTCGCCCGGCTTGTAATACGGCACTACCGGCACATCACCCACGCGCATCACCACATAGGGCGTGAACGGGCGAATGCAATTCTCGCTATCCAGATCGTTCAGGCAGGACAGCGCCGTCAGATAATGGCTGTGCAGGTGCACCACCGCTTTACAGGCGGGATTGTTCAGATACAGCGCCCGATGAAACGCGACTTCTTTCGAAGGCTTATCACCCGAGATCCATTCGCCCTGCATGGTGACTTTTGACAGGCGATCGGCCTGTAATTCCCCCAGGCAGGAGCCGGTTGGCGTGGCCAGCAGGTTGCCGTCTTCTAACAGCAGCGACAGGTTGCCAGCCGAGCCGGTGGCGTAACCGCGCTGGAAGAAGGACGCGCCCAGTTGCACCATCTCTTCGCGTGCTTGTTGTTCAGTCATGAGGAAAACTCCGTTTGTGCGCGGGCGAAGAACTGTTCGTCACCAAAGTTGCCGGATTTCAGCGCCAGTGACAGCGGCTGATGGATGTCACGCACCCATGGCACGCCAGGGGAGATCATCGGACCGATGTGGAAAGCGGTAACGCTAAGGCTCAGTGCAACGACACCAGAGGTCTCGCCACCAGCCACGATAAAGCGCTGCCAGCCACGTGATTTCAGCTCACGCGTGACGGCGGCAAACAGCTGCTCCACCGCTTCACTGCTGCGCGCTGCGCCATACTGCTGCTGAATCGCCTGCAACTGCTGAGCGTCTGCGGTGGCAAACAACAGCGGAGCCAGCGCCTGCTGATGATGAGCGGCGACCCAATCACACAGCTCCTGCGCATAGCCTTCGGCATCATCAAGGCAACGCTCCACCAACACTTCGTGAGAAGGGGCCTGCTGACGATAAGCTTCCACCTGGCGGTTGGTCATCTGCGAGCAAGAACCAGAAATCACTACCGCGCGTTCACCTTGTGGACGCCCGGCTTGTTCGGCATCGCTGTTCTGCTGCTGCGTAGCCCAGGCCCGCGCGATACCAATCGCCAGCCCAGATCCGCCTGTCACCAGCACGGTCTCTTTCAACGCTTCGCCCTGCGTCAGCAGATGCTGTTCGTTAAGCGCATCCAGCACCACATAGTTGATGCCCTGCTCTTTCAGTACGGCAAGCTGTTCACGCACCGCTGCGGCACCTTTATCCAGCTGCGCCGCGTTGATCACTGCGGCCTGACCTTTAGCCTGACGCGTCATTAAGCGCACCAGGTTGCTGTCGGTCATCGGTGTCACCGGATGGTGGCGCATGCCTGATTCAGACAGCAGTTGATCGGCAACGAACAGATAGCCCTGATACACCGTACGACCGTTAACCGGCAGCGACGGTGAGATGACCGTTTGCGTTTCGCCCAGCGCCGCCAGCAACGCATCGGTCACCGGGCCAATATTGCCGTGCTCGGTGCTGTCAAAGGTGGAGCAATACTTGAAATAGAAACGGTCACAGCCCTGCTGTTGCAACCAGGCCAGTGCGGCCAGCGACTGATCAATCGCCTGCTGTGGCGGGCACGAACGTGACTTAAGGCTGATCACAATCGCCTGCGCGCTCAGGTCATCATGGCTTTCCGGCACGCCGTTGAACTGAATCGTCGGCAGACCGTTCTGTACCAGGAAACTGGCAATATCGGTTGCACCGGTAAAGTCGTCTGCAATCACGCCTAAACGCATGGTTACTTCTCCTTTGACTCTGGCAGCGTGATACCGCTGAAAATCTTGATCACGGCGCTGTCATCTTCACGACCGTAACCGGCATTGCTGGCTTCGGTAAACATGTTGAGCGCGGTCGAAGCCAGTGGCAGCGGGAAGTGCAGCGATTTAGCGGTATCCGCCACGAGGTTGAGATCTTTTACGAAGATATCAACCGCGGATTTCGGTGAGTAATCACCGTCTACCACGTGACGCATGCGGTTCTCAAACATCCACGAGTTACCTGCAGCATTGGTCACCACGTCGTACATGGTGTCCAGCGGGATACCCGCGCGGGCGGCGAGCGCCATCGCTTCGGCCCCGACAGCGATGTGCACGCCAGCCAACAGTTGGTGGATGATTTTCACGGTTGAACCCAGGCCAATTTCACTGCCCACGCGATACACTTTTGCCGCGACGGCATCCAGCACTGGTTTCAGCAAGGCAAAGGCTTCATCGCTGCCCGACGCCATCACCGTCATCTCGCCTACGGCAGCTTTCGCCGCACCGCCAGATACCGGCGCATCCAGCATCAGTAACTGGTGTTGCGCCAGTTGCTGTTCGATGGCTTGCGCATCCTGTGAAGAGATGGTGGAAGAGACCATCACCACCGTGCCCGGCTTAAGCTGCGCGGCCAGACCGGTTTCGCCGAACAGAATCGCTTTAACCTGCGCCGCATTCACCACCAGCAGCAGCACAGCATCTAACTCTTGTGCAAAACCCGCAGCAGAGGTCTGTGCGTCACGAGCACCAGCCTGGCGCAGCGTTTCCAGCGCTTTAGGGTTTAAATCAACGCCCCAGGTGTTCAGGCCTGCGCGGATACAGGACTGCGCCGCGCCCATGCCCATGGAACCCAAACCAATCACGCCGATGTTATTCACGGTTGCTGACACAGCACACCTCCGTTGTTAATTTAAGTGATAATTTGTTCATTGGTGTTAATTCTGCCGCAGTTACTGGCTGAGAAACGTGCTGTATATCACAAAAATTAACTTACCTGCACAGGAGATAACATCGTTTCACAAACCGACTCTATACCGCTGAGGCGCTCTACAGCAGGAAAAAAGCAGATATTTCGCAAAGATAAATGTGCTGCAGGCTGTGAATCGATGCTCTACAATGTGAAAAAATGATAAATCAGGGAGAGCGATGTGATTCCGGTAGAGCGTCATCAACAGATTTTAGCGCTGGTCGCTGAACGCGGCGTGGTGAGTATTGCCGAACTAACCGAGCGTTTGGGGGTTTCGCACATGACGATTCGTCGTGATGTGCAGAAGCTTGAAGACCAGGGTGCGGTGTTATCGGTTTCCGGCGGCGTGCGTTCAGCCGATCGCCTGGCGGCGGAACCGTCGCATCTGGCGAAAACCAATATGTACAGCAGTGAAAAAATGGCGATTGGTCAGTTTGCTGCCCGCCACATTCCACGTAATAGCTGTATCTATCTTGATGCCGGCACCACCACCTTAGCGCTGGCGCGAGAGCTGGTGGAGCGTGATGACTTACTGGTGGTGACCAATGATTTTGTCATCGCCCGGTTGCTGATGGAGAGCAGCGGCTGCAAGCTGATCCACACTGGCGGTACGGTGTGTCGTGAAAACCGCTCCAGCGTGGGTGAAGCGGCGGCGCGCAGCTTGCGGATGCTGGCGATTGATATTGCCTTTATCTCCGCCTCTTGCTGGGGGCCGCGCGGTTTATTTACTCCAGACGAAGACAAGGTGCCGGTGAAGCTGGCTGCCAGTGATGTCAGCAGCAAGCGGGTGCTGTTGAGCGACAGTTCCAAGTACAACAAGATTGCCACGCATCTGGCTTTGCCGCTGGAGCGCTTCGATACTTTGATTACGGATACGGAATTGAGTAAATCGGGGCGAGAGGCGCTGAGTGCGGGAAGTTGGGAATTGGTGCTGGCGGGGTAATTCTACTGCGG